>CAYMTX010000029.1:0-20581 GCA_964393475.1 uncultured Roseburia sp.
GAAAAATTTTACAAGATGTGGGGATGGAAAAAATCAAGAAAACGAGATGTTGTAGTTATTACAAAAAAGGCGATGGGTATTGAAAAAATAGCCATTGCTTTTCTGTTTTAGACTTATTATAATAGAAATCGTACCTCGAAAACGAGGTACTTTTTAGGCATAAGATAAGGAATTAGTAAACTAATTAAAGGAACATTGGGATTGGCAGGATGAAAGACGAGATAGCGAAGTTTATAGAATATCTTCATGAGGAAAAACAAACTTCAAAAAATACAGAGGTCTCTTATGAAAGAGATTTGAGGAAAATGAGTCAATATTTGAAATGGCAGGATATTGAGTCTGTGAAATCAGTAACTGCTACTAGTCTGAATTCTTATATGCTATATTTGGAACAGAATGGCATGAAGCCGGCGACAATTTCCCGAAGTATTGCATCAATGAAGGCGTTTTTTGCATATTTGTATAAGACACGTCAACTTGATATAGACCCAACAGAGAATCTGAAAGCACCTAAAATTGAAAAAAAATTACCGGCCGTATTAACTACGGACGAGATGATTCGATTGTTAGAACAACCATCCGGTAATTCGCCAAAAGAATTACGTGATAAAGCAATGTTGGAATTATTATATGCAACCGGAATACGTGTGTCAGAATTGATTTCTTTAAAGGTTTCAGATATTAATTTACAGATGGAATATTTGAATTGTATAGACGCACATAAAGAGCGAACGATTCCATTTGGTAAGAAAGCAAAGGAAGCGCTTAAAAATTATCTAAAAGACGGAAGACCAAGACTGGTGGAGAACGAAGAAAACGAATGGCTTTTCACAAATTGCTCCGGACAGTCAATGAGCCGACAGGGATTTTGGAAATTAATTAAATTTTATGGCGGAAAAGCAGGTATTGAATCTGAGATTACACCACATACATTACGGCATTCTTTTGCAGCACATATGGTAGGAAATGGAGCGGATTTGAAATCTGTTCAGGAGATGTTGGGATATGCGGACATTTCAGCAACACAGATATATGCGCAGTTGAATCAAGATAAGAAAATCAGAGAAGTATATATAAGTGCTCATCCGAGAATTTAGTGTAAAAATTAAATAAGAAGGAAAATATGAGGAGTGTAGAATAGGTGGATTTTACAACTCCTCTTTTTTTAGGAAAATTTGTGGAATTTTGAAACTATTCGGAAAGAGGAGGCATCTAATATTTGGTAAAACAAAAGGAAGGTATCTTCCGGAAAGGTATATATGAAAAAAAGTATTATAACAATTGTAACTTTATTGACAATGAGTGTGGTAATGATGACAGGGTGTTCAAAGAATGGACAGCAGGATGTGGGAAATATGCCGGGACAATATCTGAAATCGCTCCATTTGTAGGGGAAGTTTTATCTGTTGAAAAGCAATAAGCGAAAAGAAGCGCGAAATATTTGCAATATCACGACGAGTATTTTATAATAAAACCAAGTTTAACTTGGAGGGGTATATGTTAAAAATAAAAGGAAAAGTAATTGGTAGTGGTAAACCATGTGTTTGTGTTCCGGTAATGGAACATGAGAAAAAAGAGATTATTGAGGAAATTATTTCATTGACAAAGAGTTCGGCGGATATCATCGAATGGAGAGTGGATGCATTTTCTGAATATTTGAATTTTAATGAAGTACGTGAAATCCTGCAGACGGTTGCACCATATTTAGAAGAAAAGGTTTTTCTGTATACATTCAGAACCAAATTACAAGGTGGACTTGGTGATGTGACAACAGAGCAATTAGGTGATATTCATGATATTGCAGCAGAGTCAGGAGTAGTTGACTTGTTAGATTTGGAATTTTTTGCGGAAGAATTTCCAATTATTAAGATTTTGAGATTGCAGGAAAAGGGCATAAAAATTGTTGCATCACACCATGATTTCCAAGAAACGCCGAAATGTGATGTTATGAAAATGCTCCTTGAGCGCATGTGTGCAGGTAATGCAGATATTGTCAAGATTGCAGTGATGCCACAGAACGAAGAAGATGTTTTAAGGTTGTTGTCTGTGACAAATGAGTTCTATAAAGAAAATCCGGATACTCCGATTATTTCCATGTCCATGGGTAAGATGGGAATGGTTAGCCGGCTATGTGGTGAGACATTTGGTTCTTGTGTGACTTTCGCCGCGAATAAAGAGACTAGCGCACCAGGGCAGATGCAGATGAATGAGGTAATAGGAATCATTGACTTCCTGCATAAGAATATGGCAGATTCATAATAAAACAGAATATAATAAAAAAAGAAGTGAAGAGGACTCTGACTAAATTACATTGAAGTGTCAGAGTCCTCTTTTTGAATAAAACAAGCGCGCTTGATAGAATCGTCGCCATAGCGGGAACGGATTTTGTCAATAGCCGTGTTAAGTTTTGATAGACGTTCGAACTTATCTTGATCAAAAAGATTATATTGTTCGTAGCTTTCGGTAGAGGCTTTGCTTGTGCTGACTCCTAACAGACGGATTGGGGTGTGATTCCAACTTTCAGTTAATAATTGCTTGGCACAAGCATATATTTTCTCAGTAACATTGGTTGTGGAAGGGAGTGTCATCTGTCTGGAGTGATGAATGAACTCACAGTCAATTATCTGTACCTGAACTACGCTGATATATGCTTGTTCAGCGCGTATGCGTGCACCGACAGTCTCACAGAGAGATAATAAAATTTTGTTGGCTGTCTCAATATCTGTGACATCATAAGGAAGAGTAACAGAGTTACCATATCCTTTATTGGCAGGCGGAATATATGTAAGGTCAGATGAGGCGATGCCATTAGCAGAATTCCAGATATATTCGCCTTGTGACTTGAAATTGGATATTAAATACTGCTTATTGGCGTGAGCCAAATCACCGATTGATTTAAAACCGAGGGAGTGCAAGCGTTTGGCAGAAGATTTTCCTATGCCAAACAAATCTTCGAGCGGAAGTGGCCATAATTTCGTGGGAATTTCCTCAGGGAAAAGAGTGTGAACCAGATTTGGTTTCTTAAAATCAGAGGCCATTTTTGCCAGTAATTTATTGGAGGAAATTCCGACATTTACAGTAAATCCCAATTCGCTATAAATGCGGTCTTTTAATTGGTGCGCGAAAACAACAGGGTCACCATAAAGTTTTGTGGTACCGGTCATATCGCAAAAAGCTTCGTCAATACTGCATTGCTCAATCGTGGGAGCAACTTCTTCTAAAATATTAATAAAACGTTTCGAATATTCTGCATATAATGCATGATTTGGCGAGGCGATGACTAAATCAGGACATTTCCTGCGAGCTTGTGCTAAGGGTTCACCTGTCTGTATACCATAACGTTTGGCAGAAGGAGACTTGGCTAATACAATGCCGTGGCGCTGTTCTTCATCTCCGCCAATGACGGCGTTAATCAAGCGCAAATCTTGCGCATCAGGATTCTCGGATAAACGGTGTGCAGATTCCCAGCTTAAAAAAGCTGAATTCACATCCACATGGAAAATAAGTGGAGTTGCCATAGGGTGCTCCTTTCTGAGAAATAAAATTCCCTTTTGGTAAATATATTATAACAACAGTATATTCTAAAGTAAAGGAAAAAGAACATATGTTCCGCAAACGGCAGAATAAAGATCATTGTTCACAGAGCATGTAGAAATAATCGTAAGGGATGGAGTAAACATTAACGAATAAGGATTTGCAAAATTGTCCACAATTAAAAAAGGAGGGCAAAAAAATGGCAAAATATAATTTAAAGGGAACAAGAACAGAAGCCAATTTGATGGCTGCATATGCAGGAGAAACTCAGGCAACGAATAAGTATCTTTATTATGCGGCAAAAGCAAAAAGGGATGGTTATGTTCAGATTGGTGACATTTTTGAAGAAACGGCAGGAAATGAGAGAGAGCATGCAAAAATCTGGTTTAAATTTCTTCACGATGGAGATATTCAAAAGACAGAAATTAATTTAAAAGACGCAGCATCGGGAGAACATTTCGAGTGGGCGGATATGTATGCAGGCTTTGCTAAAGAAGCAAGAGAAGAAGGATTTGAAGAAATTGCCAAATTATTTGAAGGTGTAGCAGCGATTGAAAAAATGCACGAAGAGCGTTTTCGCAGACTTTTGCACAACATTGAGAGTAAAATAGTATTTTCAAGAGATGGCGAGTGTATTTGGCAGTGTTTAAAATGCGGTCATATTGTAATTGGAAAAGAAGCACCGAAGGTTTGTCCGATATGTAAGCATCCGCAAAGTTATTTTCAAATTAAGAATGAGAACTACTAAAATGGAAATATAGGTACGAACCAGATAAAATTAATAAAGTACAAAAGAGAAGATAACAACCTGTTTCATTGACATAAACGATGTTTTGTGTTAGAGTATATCTTACGTGAATTCTTTTTGAAAAGATAGAATTGATGTTATGTAAATATGCGACCGTAGTCTAACGGATAGAACGCAGGACTCCGACTCCTGTAATGTGGGTTCGATTCCCGCCGGTCGCATTTAGCTTTTAGAGAGGATAAGATATCATGGAGACATCTAGGGATATTAAAGATATAAAATACAACGTTAAGAGAAAGAAACGCAGATTTGGTAAGAATCCAGTGCAAAACGCGAAAGATTTTTTTGTTAAGAATGCCAGATATTTTTCGGCAGGTGTTTTTTTTGTACTGATGATTGTTGTAGCAGCCTTTTTTCTGAATAAGGATGATGAACGCCCTACTATCCAGTATACAGAGGATGGCGTGGAATTATTTGAAGTAGATGCGTACCCTGCAGTTATGGCGTTGATTGAGAATTACTATAACAGTTATGCAGCAGGTGATTTTGTAACATTACAGACGATGGCAACACCATTCTCAGAGCATGAGCTGGCATACATGGAATTGCTCAGCAGATATGTAGAGGGGTATCAAAATCTGAAATTCTATACGAAATCGGGTTTGGATGCCAGTTCGTATTTGGTAAATGTGTACTTGGAGATGAAATTCGAAGGTGTTGATACATTAGCTCCCGGACTGGATTTTTTCTATGTTCGGACGAATGAAGACGGTTCACTTTATATTGATAATTCATACAGTGAATACAATATGAAGAATAATGACAACCCATTAGATGTTAACGTACATAATCTGATTAAAGAACATGAGCAGCATGAAGATTTGATTGCATTGCTTAGTGATACGACAGAGAAGTTCCATGCAGCAATTAATGCAGATGTGAATTTGAATGTTATGGTAAATGAGACTATTCCGGCAGCAATTTCTGCATGGATGACGGAACTTGTCGGTGGTGTGGCACCACAACCGGATGTACCTGAGACAGAAGATTCAAGTACCGAGTCACAGGTTCCGGAGACGGAAACTTCAGAAAATGAGATACAGGAGCCGGAAACAGAATCTGAGTCAGAATCCGAGGCAGAATCCGAGGTAGAAGTACTTGCTTTTCCTGAAGGAACGGTTATCACGCTTGATGGAGCGACAAACGTGCGTAAAGAGATGACGACAGAATCTGCGGTTGTAGAGACATTATACAAAGGTGCGAAAGTAACTGTTGTTATGAGTTACGCAGAAGGTTGGACCAAGGTAAAATGGGACAATAAGACAGGTTATATCAGATCAGATTTGTTACAGTAAGAATGAAACGGAGACTACAAAAAAGTCTCCGTTTTTTACCTATTTGGAAGGTATTGTCAGATAGAAAAGAGGGAAAACTGTGGAGAATACGGGAGTAAGAATTAATAAATTTTTGAGTGAAGCGGGGGTATGCTCCCGAAGAGAAGCTGACCGCCAGATTGAAGCCGGAAATGTGACGATAGATGGTATTGTGGCGGAAACCGGCTCTAAGGTAATGGAGGGGCAGATAGTTTGCTTTAACGGAAAAGTGATTACCAAAGAGGAAGAGATGATTCTGCTCGCATTTCATAAGCCGGTTGGAATTGTCTGCACAGCGGAGAAAAGAGAGAAGAATAATGTCATTGATTACATCGGATATCCGAAACGTATTTATCCGGTAGGGCGTTTGGATAAGGATTCGGAAGGATTGTTATTGCTTACGAATAACGGTGAAATCGTGAATAAAATGATGCGTTCCGGTAATATGCATGAGAAAGAGTATATTGTAACGGTGAACAAGCCTGTGACAGAGAGCTTTATCCGTGGACTGGCAGGCGGAGTACCGTTAGTTGAACTGAATACTACAACGAGAAAATGTAAGGTGGAACAGATTGGCAAAAAGCAGTTCCGTATCATTCTGACCCAGGGATTAAACCGTCAGATTCGTCGTATGTGTGAATATTTCGGCTATCGTGTGGAGAAATTAGTGCGTGTCAGAATCATGAATATTGAACTGGGAGATTTGGAGGCCGGCACTTACCGCGAAGTGACAAGCGAGGAATATAAGAAATTGCAGTCACTGATTCAGTATTCTTCGAATGATACGGTCAGACCGGTGAGTCGAAAGCCGTTAAATGCGAACAAAACATCAGATAAGAAAAAGCCGTTAAATGCGAATAAAACATTCAACGAGAAAAAAACGGAGAAGAAAGTATATAAAGTAGTTCGAAAATCAAACATAGAAAAGTAGGAATAGAAATGACAGCGCAGGAAAGAATTGCAGAGTTAAAGAAAACGTTAGAATATCATATTGACCGCTATTACAATCAGGACAGCCCGGAAATTACGGACTATGAATACGATATGCTGATGCAGGAATTGAAGAATTTGGAGAAAGAACATCCTGAACTGGTTACACCGGATTCTCCGACCCAGAAAGTAGGCGGTACAGCCAAAAGACAGGCTGGTGTATTGGTGCGCCATAATGTGCCGATGTTAAGTTTGCAAGATGTTTTTTCAAAAGAAGAGGTGTATCATTTTGTAGAAGAAATGCAGGAGCAGTTAACAGATCCGGAGTTTGTGGTGGAGTATAAAATTGACGGTCTTTCTATGTCTTTACGCTATGAAAATGGAAGCCTTGTGATGGCAGAAACGAGAGGAGACGGCATTAATTTCGGAGAAGATGTGACTGCCAATGCGAAAGTAATCGGTGACGTGAAGACGAAACTGAAGGAAGCACCGGAATATTTGGAAATCCGTGGCGAAGTTTATATGAAAAATGCTGCTTTTGAACGTGTTAATGAGCGTCAGGAGCTGCTTGGGAAAAAAACATTTGCAAATCCGAGAAACTGTGCGGCGGGAACTTTACGTCAGTTAGACAGCGCAGTTACCAAAGAGAGAGAGTTGTCCCTTTTTATTTTCAATATTCAGCAGGTTCGAGGGATGGAATTTGCTACACATACAGAAGGGTATGAATATTTAAAGAAACAGGGAATCACGGTGATTGACGATTACAAGGTTTGTAAAACCGCAGATGAGGTGTGGGACGCAATATGTGCTATCGGGGAAAACCGTGGTAAATTAGAATATGATATTGACGGAGCAGTTGTAAAAATCAATCGTTATGCGGACCGTGAGCAGCTTGGGGCGACATCAAAAGTGCCAAGATGGGCAGTCGCATACAAGTATCCGCCGGAAGAAAAAGAAGCAAAATTACTGGATATTGAACTGTCAGTCGGCAGAACCGGACGTATTACACCGACAGCGGTATTTGAACCGGTGCGCCTGTGCGGAACATCTGTATCAAGGGCAACTTTGCATAATCAGGATTTTATTGATGATTTGGATATCGGAATCGGAGATACGATTGTGGTATATAAATCCGGTGAAATTATTCCGAAGGTGAAGCAGGTAAATAAGGAAAAGCGTGAAACCGGCTGGACGCGTTTTGTTATTCCGGATGTGTGTCCGGTCTGCGGTGCGAAGACAGAGCGGGAAAAAGATACAGCAGATATTAAATGTACGTCACCGAATTGTCCGGCACAGTTAGAGCGTCATATTATTAATTTTGTCGGCCGTGATGCAATGGATATAAAGGGCTTTGGAACAGTATATATTGAGGAACTTGTCCGTGGCGGTTATATTAAGGATATTGCAGATGTTTACAGCCTGAAGGAATACCGTGATGAGTTGATTGAAAAAGGAATTATCGGCAAAGAGAAGAATACCGATAAGCTTTTGGATACAATTGAAAAATCAAAAACAAATGATGCTTATAAGCTTTTGACCGGTTTTGGCATTCCGAATGTCGGAAAAGCTGCGGCGAAAGCAATTATGAAGCAGTTTAAAGATATTGAAATTTTAAGTCATGCATCCGTAGATGAATTGCAGGATGTAAACGATATCGGAGAAGTCAGTGCAGAGTGTATCCGCAGATTTTTCCTGAACGAAGAAAACCGTAAGATTGTTGCCCGGTTAAAAGAAGCCGGTGTGAATATGAGTGCAGAGGAAACAGAGGTATTAGAATCCGCAATCAGCGGCAAGACAGTTGTTGTGACCGGAACGCTGCCGACACTCGGACGAAAAGAAGCACAGCAATTGATTGAAAAATACGGTGGCAAGGCATCCGGTTCTGTTTCAAAGAAGACGGACTATGTGCTGGCAGGAGAGGCAGCGGGAAGCAAGCTGAATAAGGCGCAGGAGCTGGGAATACCGGTATTAAATGAGGAAGAATTTAAGGCATTGCTTGGAATTGAATAATTACAAAGAGATAAAGGATATAGAAACTATGCCAATTAGAACACAGAATGATTTGCCGGCAAAGGAAATACTGGAAAAAGAGAATATATTTGTGATGGATGAAAACCGTGCTACGCATCAGGATATCCGACCGATAAAAGTGGCGATTTTGAATTTGATGCCCTTGAAGGAGGATACGGAGCTTCAGTTATTGCGTTCGATGTCAAACACTCCGCTACAGGTGGATGTGACGTTTGTAACGGTATCGACACATGAGTCTAAAAATACATCATTAAGCCATTTGAATCAGTTTTATGAGCGTTTTGCGGATATCAGAGAGCAGTATTTTGATGGTCTTATTATTACAGGTGCTCCGGTAGAACAGATGAAGTTTGAAGAGGTAGATTACTGGCCGGAAATGCAGGAAATTTTCGAGTGGAGTAAGACACACGCTACCTCGACCCTGCATTTGTGTTGGGGAGCACAGGCAGGGATGTATTATCATTACGGTTTGCAAAAATATATGCTGGATGGTAAGATGTTTGGTGTATATGAACACAAAGTAATGAACCGTAAGGTTCCGTTAGTACGTGGGTTTGATGACCGTTTTATGGCACCACATTCCAGACATACAGAGATTCGGATTGAAGATATTCGTGCTGTGAAGGAGTTGACGATACTTGCTGAATCAGAAGAAGCGGGAGTTTTCCTTGCGATTGCGGATGAAGGCAGAAGGATTTTTGTGATGGGACATCCGGAATATGACCGTATGACTTTGGATAAAGAGTATAAGCGTGATAAGGGCAAAGGACTTCAGATAGAGCTTCCGGTAAATTATTATCCGAATGATGATGAGAATGAGAAACCTTTGCTCCAGTGGCGTTCGCATGGCAATATCCTGTATGCGAACTGGTTGAATTACTACGTATACCAGGCAACTCCGTATGAGTTCATCAATACGGGGAAAATTGTGGGGAAATAACGAAATTTATACAAAAGGAAAAGAGAAGAAAGCTATGTCAAATGGAAAATTAGTAATTGATTACAAATTATTTTTTGAGGCAGATGATGTTGCCCAGACCAGAATTCTTTCGTCTGAAAGCTACATTAAAAAATCTTTGTCAGCACACCGGAATCCATACATTGCATGTGCAAAGGGAGACAGCGAGACAGATTTGGATGAATTTCTGCTTCGCTTATATTATAACGAACATATAGAGGAAGAAGAGTGCAGGGATGTGGATGCGGCAGAAGGATTTCTGGATGAACTGGCTGAGCTGCTTGCAGAAATCGCACGTATGCAGTCTTATCTGGATATGGAGGGAAGTTTCTCGATTTCTTTTGAAGGAGAAGAGATAGCGTACCATTTTGCGTCAGAAGCCGGCGATGCAAATGTTTCGTTTACAATGATTGGAGAATAGTTATAAAGTTACAAAGTTTAATATTTTTTTAGTTCCCAAAAGCGGAATAGTCTGTTATAATAAACACATAATATCACTTAGGAGGCGTATACCGATGGCTGAGGATAGAAAACCATTTAAGATAAAGGATGGTATTTTGGGAGAGGTGAAGATTGCAGATGAAGTAGTTGCTATCATCGCAGGACTTGCTACCACAGAGGTGGAAGGCGTTAGTTCAATGGCCGGGAATATTACCAATGAACTTGTTAGCAAATTAGGAATGAAGAACCTTTCCAAAGGTGTTCGGGTAGATGTATTAGATGGCATCGTGAATGTAGATGTTGCTATCAATATTGGATATGGCTATTCCATTCCGGAAATTTCTGCTAAAGTTCAGGAGCGTGTGAAGAGCGCAATTGAGAATATGACAGCTATGGAAGTATCTGTAGTAAATGTACGTATTGCATCCGTAGATATGGGCAAGGACAAATAGACCTTTGACAATGAAACAACGAACGATAAAGAAGGATGTCCATAGTGGCATCCTTTTTTTAAAAGAAAGGACATAATATGACAAGAAGAGAATTAAGAGAACAGGTATTTTTGATGTTATTCCGTGTGGAATTTCACAATGCGGAGGAATTGAAAGAACAGATGAAATTGTATACAGAACAATTGGAAGAGTGCAGTGAGAAGGACAGCACTTATATTGTGAATAAGTTTAAAAACATCGTAGAGAAGTTAGAAGAGATTGATACTGCAATCGGTGAAGTGTCTAAAGGTTGGAAGGTTAGCCGTATGGCGAAGGTAGACCTTGCACTCATTCGTTTAGCAGTATATGAAATGAAGTATGAAGAAGACATTCCGGTGAAGGTTGCGATTAATGAAGCAATTGAACTTGCAAAACAGTACGGAACAGATGATTCACCGGCATTTGTAAATGGAGTATTGGCAAAACTGGCATGATGAAAAATGTATATTCAGTTGGACAAGTGAATACTTACATCAAGAATATGTTTGCGCAGGATTTCCTGATGCAGCGTATTTGCATTAAGGGCGAAGTGTCTAATTGTAAATACCACACATCGGGACATATCTATTTTACATTGAAGGATGCCACCGGAACTTTGAATGCAGTGATGTTTGCAGGCTACCGGAAAGGAATGCGGTTCACCATGAAGGAGGGTGACAATGTCATTGTAACCGGTTCGGTAGAAATTTACGAACGTGATGGCAAATATCAGCTTTATGCAAAGGAGATTGAACTGGAAGGAGCCGGAGATTTATACCTGAAATTTGAAGCATTAAAGCGTGAATTAGAGGAAATGGGGATGTTTGCTTCCGAATATAAGAAGCCGATTCCCAAGTACGCAAAGCGTGTGGGTGTAGTAACTGCACCAACAGGTGCAGCAGTGCAGGATATCCGTAATATTTCTTCAAGGAGAAATCCATATGTGCAGTTGATTTTATATCCTGCGTTAGTACAGGGGGATGGTGCGGTCGCAAGTATTGTAAGAGGTATAGAAACTCTTGATGCTATGGATTTAGATGTAATTATCATAGGGCGCGGTGGCGGTTCAATTGAAGATTTGTGGGCATTTAACGAAGAAGAGGTGGCGAGAGCCATATTTAACTGTAATACGCCGGTTATTTCTGCGGTGGGACACGAGACAGATACTACGATTGCAGATTTTGTGGCAGATATGCGTGCACCGACACCGTCAGCAGCAGCGGAACTGGCGGTTTTTGACTGGCGGATTTTGAAAGAACAGATAGATTCCATATACAGACGTATGTATCAGACTATGGTACAGAAAATAAATGTGAGTCGTATGCGGACGCAGACTTTGGAGATGAAATTAAGTAATTTATCACCGGAGAACAGACTACGGGAGAATCGTATGTATGTCGCAGAACTGCAGCAACGTATGGAACAGTTGATGCAGGGGATTTTTACGGATAAGAAGCATTATGTGGCGATTTTATCCGAACGTATGGAGCGTGTGTCTCCTTTACGTAAATTAAGCAGCGGTTATGCATATGTAACAGGAAGTGATGGAAAAGCAATTACTGCTGTAACACAAGTACAGTGCGGTGATGAAGTGACGATACATGTGCTGGATGGAAGGATAAAAGCTGAAGTGAAAAAAATTGAAAATGTGTAATTGCAGGAGAGGCATAGAGATTATATGACAGAGAAGCAGGAAATAACTTTGGAGGAAAGACTTTCCGGAGTGGAAGAGATTATTCGTAAAATGGAAGATGCGGATGTGTCCTTGGATACATCATTTCAGCTTTATCAGGCAGGTATTGAACAGTTGAAGAATTGTAATGAAATGTTAGATACCGTAGAGAAGAAGATGCAGATTTTAAATCTTAACGGAGAATTAAACGATTTTTAAGGAGTGGCTATGAATATTAAGTCAGAATTAAAGATTCGCACAGCGGAAATTGATAAAATAATAGCAGAATATCTTCCGGCAGAGGAAGATTATCAGAAGACAATTATGGAAGCAATGAACTACAGTATTCTGGCAGGCGGCAAGCGTATCCGTCCGATGCTGATGCTGGAAACCTATCAGCTTTTTGGTGGTAAATCCAAAGTAATTGAACCGTTTATGGCAGCGATTGAGATGATTCATACGTACTCATTGGTACATGATGATTTACCGGCAATGGATAATGATGAATATCGCCGAGGTAAGAAGACAACACATGCCGTTTACGGCGAAGCAATGGGAATCCTAGCAGGAGATGCGCTGCTTAATTATGCTTTTGAAACAGCATTAAAGGCATTTGATATTGAGCCGGACAACCGGTATATCGGAAAGGCTTTGCAGGTGTTGGCAAAGAAAGCAGGCATTTATGGTATGATTGGAGGTCAGGTTGTAGATATTCAGTCAGAAGGAACGAAAGAAATGACGAAAGAAAAGCTTGACTTTATTTACCGTATGAAGACAGGTGCGTTAATGGAGGCTTCTATGCTGACAGGTGCGATTCTGGCGGGAGCTGATGAAAAGGCGCAGCAGGTGATCGAGTCTGTTGCGGGTGAAATCGGTCTTGCTTTTCAGATTCAGGACGATGTTCTGGATGTAACAAGTACAACAGATGTACTTGGCAAGCCGGTAGGCAGTGATGAAAAGAATGAGAAATTTACATATGTGACCTTCGAGGGACTTGTGAAAGCCAAAGAAGATGTAGAGGCAATTACAGCGCAGGCGGTTGCACATATGGACTCGCTGGCAGTGCGAAATGAATTTTTAAACGAACTGCTGTTGTATTTAGTAGCGAGGGAGAAGTAAAAGAAGCAAAAGCAGAGGTACCGGGTATGGTATTAGAGAAAATGAATCAACCGAATGATATTAAGAAGCTGACAGAGGAAGAACTGGCAGTTCTGGCAGACGAGATTCGGGAATTTTTAATAAATAAAATATCGGTCACTGGAGGTCATCTGGCATCCAATTTGGGAGTGGTCGAGCTTACGATGGCACTTCATCTGGGATTGGATTTGCCAAAAGATAAGATTATCTGGGATGTGGGACATCAGTCTTATACACATAAGCTTTTGACCGGAAGAAGAGATGGTTTTGACGAACTGCGTAAATACGGAGGTATGAGCGGTTTTCCAAAACGGAAAGAAAGTGAATGTGACAGCTTTGATACAGGTCATAGTTCTACTTCTATTTCCGCAGGTCTTGGATATGCACATGCAAGAGAAATCAAAGGCGAGGATTATAAGGTGGTTTCTGTTATTGGTGACGGTGCACTGACAGGAGGAATGGCATTTGAGGCACTGAATAATGCAGCTTCACTGAAGAGCAATTTTATTATTGTACTAAATGACAATAATATGTCTATTTCAGAGAATGTAGGAGGTATGTCAGCATATCTGGCAGGATTCCGCACCGCAGATGCATATCTGGACTTAAAGAATAATGTTATGAATTCACTGAATAAGATTCCGGTTTACGGAGAGCGTATGGTAAAGCGTATTCGTAAGACGAAGAGTGGTATTAAGCAGTTTTTGATTCCGGGTATGCTGTTTGAAGAGATGGGTATTATGTATCTTGGTCCGGTAGATGGCAGAGATTATAAGGCAATTGAAAAGCTTCTGAAAGAGGCGATGCATGTAGACGGACCGGTTTTAGTTCATGTTATGACACACAAAGGGGCAGGGTATGCACCGGCAGAGCGTCATCCGGCACGTTTCCACGGAACAGAGCCGTTTGAGATTGAAACGGGACTTCCAAGCAAAAAACGAATAAAATCCAATTATACAGATGTGTTTTCAACTGTTATGAGAAAATTGGGTGATCGGGATGAAAAGGTAGTAGCAGTTACAGCTGCAATGGCAGATGGAACAGGCTTGAAGCGTTTTCATAATATGTTTCCGGAACGTTTTTTTGATGTGGGCATTGCGGAGGAGCATGCAGTTACGTTTTCAGCGGGTCTGGCAGCGGCCGGTTTAAAGCCGATTTTTGCGGTATATTCGTCTTTCTTACAGAGAGCATATGATCAGATATTGCACGATGTCTGTATTCAGAATTTACCGGTGGTATTTGCAATTGACCGGGCAGGTCTGGTAGGAAGTGATGGTGAGACACATCAGGGAATTTTTGATATTTCATATTTATCAACGATACCGAATATGACAATTATGGCTCCGAAGAATAAGTGGGAGCTTTCCGATATGGTTAAGTTTGCAGTGAATTTTCCGTCACCGATAGCTATCCGTTATCCGAGAGGAGAAGCATACGATGGTTTGCAGGAATATCGTGCTCCGGTTTCGTTGGGCAGGAGTGAGTGGATTTACCGTGAGTCTGAGATTGCACTGTTTGCGCTTGGTGCTATGGTAAAGACTGCGGAAAGCGTGCGTGATGCATTAAAGGAAAAGGGATATTCCTGTACTTTGATTAATGCACGTTTTGCAAAACCACTTGATACAGAGACACTGGATGCTCTGACAGCAGGACATAAGCTTATTGTGACAATGGAGGAAAATGTAATCAATGGTGGTATGGGTGAACATGTAACAGAGTATTACCATCAGGCAGAAAAACGGAGTATTCGTGTTTTGAATATTGCAATTCCGGATGAATATGTAGAACACGGTAATGTGGATATTCTTCGGAAAGAGGTTGGTATTGATGCGGAAACTATTATCAGACGTACGCTCGAGGCTTATGAACGTGTATAATAACGAAGATTGATTAGTTATAATAATCTCAAGAGGAACGGGAAATTATGAAAGAAAGATTAGATGTACTTTTAGTACAAAAGGGACTGGCTCCTTCCAGAGAAAAGGCAAAAGCGATGATTATGGAAGGCAATGTGTTCATTAATAATAACAGAGAAGACAAAGCCGGAACAATGTTTGATGAAAATACAGAGATCGAGATAAAGGGAAACACCTTAAAATATGTAAGCCGCGGGGGGCTTAAGCTGGAGAAGGCAATGACGCATTTCGGTATTACGCTGGATGATAAGGTGTGTATGGATATTGGTGCATCGACCGGAGGCTTTACCGATTGTATGCTTCAAAATGGTGCGCGAAAAGTATACGCAGTAGATGTGGGATATGGACAGTTTGCATGGAAATTACGACAGGATGAGCGTGTGGTATGCATGGAGAAAACAAATATCCGTTATGTAACACCGGAGCAAATTGCGGATAAACTGGACTTTGCTTCAGTGGATGTATCCTTTATTTCACTGACAAAGGTATTAGGACCGGCAAGAGCATTGCTTGCGGAGACGGGAGAGATGGTCTGTCTTATTAAACCGCAGTTCGAAGCGGGCAGAGAAAAGGTTGGGAAAAAGGGCGTTGTTCGCGACAAGACAGTTCATGAAGAAGTAATCAACAAGGTAATTGATTTTGCGAAAGAGACCGGATTTGAAATTCTGAATCTGGAATATTCACCGATTAAAGGACCGGAGGGAAATATTGAATATCTGGTATATATTCGTAAATGTGAAAATGACAGAGAGCAGGAGAAGGTAGACATTCACGCAGTGGTAGAAGCTGCTCATGGAGAATTAGACAAATAAAATGAAACATTTTTTTATTATTGCAAATTCACAAAAGGATAAAGAACTGACACTGGTTAATCGTATGCAGACATTCATCAGAGAGCATGGCGGTACTTGTGCTTTTTTTGCAACAGAAGGCAGGAAGGGGGCAGAAGCCGCGCCTAAATTAGAAGACATTCCAAAGGAAACAGAATGTATCCTTGTTTTAGGCGGAGATGGTACGCTGATACGTGCCGCAACAAAGCTGGTAAACTGTACGATACCTCTGATAGGTGTGAATCTCGGAACAGTAGGGTATCTGTGTGAACTGGAGGCGAAGGATATCCTACCTGCACTGGAACGTTTAATGAAGGATAATTATGTCATAGAAGAACGAATGCTGCTTACCGGGTATGGAGAATTGCACGGGGAGCATACGTCGGAACGCTGTGCATTAAATGAGATAACGATACATCGGACAGGTTCATTGTCGATTTTAAATCTGATTGTGTATGTGAATGGAAAATATCTGCATACATTTCATGGGGACGGAGTGATAGTGTCTACACCGACAGGTTCTACCGGCTATAATATGTCGGCAGGAGGTCCGATTGTTGACCCAAAAGCCCGTATGCTTCTTTTGACACCGATTAATGCACATAATCTGAATACGAGAAGTATTGTAATAGATGCAGAGGACGAGGTTACAATAGAGCTTGGCAGCAGGCGTTCTGAAAATGATGAGTGTGCAATGGTCAGCTTTGACGGTGATACGGCGGGAATGCTTTCGGTTGGCGACAAATTTGTAATTAAGCGTGCCTGTGTGACAATTAAAATCTGTAAGCTGAGTGAAGAAAGCTTTTTGGAAATTTTAAGAAAGAAAATGCAGACTTATTCATAGGAAACGGAGCAGGGGAATGAAAACAAAACGTCAGACTAAAATATTAGAGTTAATTAAGAAATATGAAATCGAAACACAGGAAGATTTGTCTGCATATTTAGAGCAGGAAGGATATCAGGTAACACAGGCTACCGTATCCCGTGATATCCGAGAATTGAAACTGACTAAGGTTGCACTGAATAACGGCAGGCAGAAATATGTGGCGCTTTTAGAGACAAACGAGGACATGTCTCAGAAATATGAGCGTATTTTTCGGGATGGCTTTATTTCTATGGATATTGCACAGAATATTTTAGTTATAAAAACGGTTTCAGGTATGGCGATGGCTGTAGCGGCGGCACTGGATGCACTGAAGCTGCACGAAATCGTAGGTTCAATTGCCGGTGATGATACGATTATGTGTGCGGTACGGAGTACTGAGGATGCGATAGCGGTAATTGATAAATTAAGAAAGTTTGTAGAGGTGTAGAGCAGACCTTGAAAGCCTCTGGGGAGAGAGAAAACGAGGGGGTTATATGTTACAGAATTTACATGTGAAAAACTTAGCACTGATTGATGAGACAGAGGTGGATTTTAAAGAAGGCTTAAATATTCTTTCCGGTGAAACAGGTGCCGGTAAGTCTATCATTATTGGATCTGTTAATCTGGCGTTAGGAGAAAAGGTACAGAAGGAAATGCTTCGTGAGAATGCAGAAAGTGCATTGGTAGAACTGATTTTTTCAGTAGAAAACGAAGCGCAGAAAGCAGCTTTAGCAGAATTAGATGTTACGTCTGAAGAGGACTGTGTGATTTTGAGCCGTAAAATTGTAAATGGCAGAGGTGTCGCCAAAATTAACGGAGAAAGTGTTCCTGCTTCTAAAATGCGTGAGGTGGCAGCAGTTTTGATTGATATTCACGGACAGCATGAACATCAGTCTCTTTTGCATAAGAAAAAGCATTTGGAAATTTTAGATGAGTTTGCCAAAGATGCACTTTGCATACCAAAAGAGAAATTAAAAGAGGCGTATACGAAATATAAAAAGCTGCTCGAGGAATTGCATTGTGCTGATGTGGACGAGGAGGAACGTCTCAGGGAAGTATCTTTTCTTGAATATGAGATAAAAGAAATTTCGGAAGCAAATCTTAAGGAAGAGGAAGATGAGACGCTGGAAGAAGAATACAAACGTTTTCTGAATGGGAAAAAGATTATGGAAGCTTTGAATATGGCTTACCAGTATTCGGGGAATGGCGGTGAGAATGCGTCAGATTTTACGGCAAGAGCATTAAAAGAATTATCCGCGGCATCTTCATATGATGAAAAAGTAAGGGAATTAGAACAGCAGATGTCAGAAATTGATAATCTGTTGAATGATTTTAACAGGGAAATCGCAGATTATATTGATGAAACAGATTTTGATGATGAGACATTTTATCAGATGGAAAAGCGGCTTGATGAGATCAATCGTTTGAAATCCAAATATGGTAAGACGATTGTGGATATACTGACAGCATTGCAGGAAAAAGAAAAACGTCTGGCAAAGCTTCAGGATTATGATACTTATTTAGCAGGGTTAAAAGACAGAGTGAAAAAGGCTGAACAAGTACTTCGGGACATTTCAATGGAGGTATCAGAGATTCGTCAGCAGAAGGCGAAATCTTTGGTAGAAGAAGTGACAAAGGCATTAAAGGATTTGAATTTTCTTGATGTTCGGTTTACGATGCAGTTTGCACATTTGGAAAATTATACCGCTAATGGTCTGGACGATGCAGAATTTCTGATTTCCACCAATCCGGGCGAGTCGGTAAAACCGCTTGCAAAGGTTGCTTCCGGCGGCGAAATGTCGCGTATTATGCTGGCAATTAAAACCGTTTTGGCAGATAATGATGCAATAGAGACATTAATTTTTGATGAAATTGACAGCGGTATCAGCGGAAGAACTGCGCAGATGGTATCAGAGAAGATGAATATGCTCGGACGTAATCATCAGATTATCTGCATTACGCATCTTCCGCAGATAGCAGCTATGGCAGATGCGCATTATCTGATTGAAAAATCGGTAGAGAACAGTACTACGGTATCGAAAATACGTCTGTTGAATGATGAAGAGCGTGTGAATGAGCTTTCGCGTATGATCGGTGGTGTGGAAATTACAGATAAAGTCAGAGAAAGTGCGCGTGAAATGCGTGAGCTTGCATTGCAGAAAAAGGCATAAATAACCAGATTGAAAAACCAAAAAAGAACCATAATAAGAGAGATAGCATTGTACATAACGATGTTATCTCTTTCTTTTTTATGAAATAGAAAATTGTGTCCTATTGCATAAAAGCACTGCGTGTACAGAAATGTGATAACAGCTGGAAAATATTGGGAAGTGGAGGGACAAATGAGAGTAAGAATAGCTTTTTTTAAATGGATGGCGAGTGTTGGATTCTGTGGACTATTACTTTTTTCGATAAAAACTTTTTGGGAGGCTTTGCCGGATCATATTTATGTAAAGATAGGTGATGCTATTTCTTATGATTTTTTAGTTCCGGTGACGGTGGAACGAAAAGAAGGTGAGACAGAGGCGGTTTTTGCGGAAGGAAGGGTATCGGTGCCGGAAAATATAGAGCCTTCTTATTATGTGACCTGTAAATTATTCGGGCTTGTTCCGGTAAAGGATATTGCAGTGACACTTGTAGAAGGAGAAGCAGTTTTTGCCGGTGGGACACCGATAGGTATTTATGCAGAAACAAAAGGAGTTCTGGTGATCGGGATGGGCGAAGTGACGGATGTCACAGGAGCGAAAAGCAGTCCGGCAAAAAATGCAATACGTAAGGGAGACTATATTGTCAGTGTAAACGGAACTGTAGTAGAAGAAAAAGAAGATTTGATAAAGCTGATTCATGAGAATGGAGAAGAGACAGAAGTGATAGGGCTGTATCGGGATGATGAATTTATGGAAGTGGCAGTTGATGCAGTATGTTCGGAACAGAACCGTTATATGCTTGGTGTGTGGGTCAGGGATGATATGGCAGGAATTGGAACGCTGACTTATTATAAGAGTGATCAAAGCTTTGGGGCATTGGGACATCCGATTAATGACGGTGATACAGGGGAAATGCTTCTAATGGAGAGAGGCAAGCTTTATGAGACAAAAATTATAGGAATTAAACGCGGAATAAGCGGTAATCCGGGAGAACTTTCGGGTGTGATTTCTTATGGACGAGACACTTATCTGGGCGAGATAGATATAAATTCAGAAATTGGAATTTATGGTATTTTAGATGGAAACCTGAAAAATCTGCAAACAGGAGCATATTGTGAAATTGGATATAAACAAGAGATTGAAATGGGACCTGCTACAATTTTATCAGCAGTTTCCGGAGAACTGAAGGAATATGATATTATTATTGAGCATGTGAATTTGGGAGGTTCTCAAGTAAATAAGGGAATACTTTTACATGTGACCGATAAAGAACTGTTGGAGCTGACAGGTGGAATTGTGCAGGGAATGAGCGGCAGCCCCATTATTCAAAACGGAAAGCTCATTGGCGCCGTCACCCATGTTTTGGTCAATGACCCGACAACTGGATACGGAATTTTTATCGAAAACATGCTGGATGCGGCGGGGTAACAAAATGCCAGAGGTAAATGCCTCTGGCATTTTTCTATGGGGTGTGTTACAATGCACTTATTAAGTCGAAAATTCTCAGGAGGTATGGACATGAGAAGAAA
>CAYMTX010000030.1:0-20479 GCA_964393475.1 uncultured Roseburia sp.
GGGCTTCTTACTAACTTAACCTTATTATAACGCCATCCCCCCACTGCATCAAAAGCGCAGCACTTCCTGTCACAAAAGGAACTGCCATAGAAGTACCGGTTCTACTTTCATAACCGCCACCCACTGCGCAGGAAGTAATTTCCACCCCCGGTGCCACAATATCCGGTTTTACTTGATTTGTCTCTCTCGTAAATCCACGCCCTGAAAATGCCGCCGGCTGATTAAATCTAGCATCATATGCCCCGACTCCAATCCCTTTAGCAGCTGTGGACGGAATGGTAAGTGTCGTTGTCTCCACCGGCTCCAGAAAAGCCGTCGCTATATTCAGCGTCCCGCCGGACGGAAGCCACATATCATATCCTCCATTCACAATATTCCTCGGAATCAAACGAATCCTCCAGATTCCACCCTCTACATAATTACCAACCGGAATAAACTCTATATAAATCTCCTGGTATGCATTAAATGGCTTTGGTTCTCCATAATATATCAGTAATTCCGTATCGCCAATCCGTAATCTCTGTGGTCCTAAAATCTGCTGTAACGGTCCTACTCTCGTTCCATTTGGTGCCTCAATCGCGATTTCTATATCGTCCACATAATTCTTCCATATCTGTAAATTCAATGTCGGTTCAAATTCACTGACAGCAAGCTGAATCTCTTTTATACTGCTGCTCTCTACCTTTCCCGCCGTATGCAACGCCGCCGCTCCATCATTACCACTTCCGATTACAATTACATTTCTGCCAAAATCCGCCATATCATTAATATATGTTTCCAACAACGATGTGCCTGAGTGTGAACCATAATTATTTCCAAAACTCAGATTAATTGCAATCGGTCTTTCATATTTCCTGCTCTCCTTTACACAAAAATCAATTGCACGCATTAACTCCGTTGTTCTCGGAAAAGTATTTTCTCTGGGAATTCCTAGTTTCACAATAATTAAATCACTTTCAAACGACACACCTCTGTATCGACCGTTGGATGCTCTTCCGTTTCCTGCCGCAATTCCCGCCACATGTGTTCCGTGCCCTGAACTGTCAATACTTGGAACAATTGCATAACGCTCTTCTTCTGTCATCTGCTTAAGCGCACGATTTATCGTTTCTCTGTTGTATACAGTATCCAATGTCTGATCCCACAATTCCAAAATCCGGGTTGTACCATCCGCATTGCGAAAATCAGGATGTGCATAATCAATACCAGAATCTATTACAGCAACAATAACCCCTCGTCCTGTTAAATTGTTTCTGCTGTTTTGTCCTTCCTGTGAAACAGAGGTACCTACTTGCAACGAATTGATACAGGATGCACTTCTCCCATTATTCAGCGCAAAAAACAATCTTTTGGGTTTCTCCATATATTCTATTTCCGGCAACCTTGCTACCGATTCCACCAAATTTTCCGGAATTACTAAAATTGCATACTTTCCTGTCAAATCTATAATTTCAATGTTTGAAATTTCATTAGGAAATGCCTCTGTGAGAACCTCTCTTAACTCCGTCTCTTCCCCGTAAAATTTTACAATTACCTGCCATGTCTCCGTCCTACTATCAAATCCTACATCCAAATCCATTGATTTTCTCCGCTCCTCTACCGAGGCTTCTATTGCAAGATTTAATTGATTCTCAATTTTCTGACTGTCCATCTGTGCTTCTCTCTAAAAATGTTTTTCTATACTATATACGCACCACCAACGAAAAAATCCCGGACATTTAGCTATCAATTTATTTTGATAACTATATGTCCGGGATTTTTTACAAATTGCCGTAGCATATTATTTTTCAGTTTACTTCTATAGCCGTTCCAGTAACGATTTTACATTAATCTCTCAAAGTAAATACAGAAACCAATCCGCTAAGTGCAGTAGCCTGTGCTGTAAGTTCTTCACTGGTAGCAGATGTTTCTTCTGCTGATGCTGAGTTGTTCTGTACAACTTCCGCAATCTTAGATACTGCTGCATCTGCTTCGCTCATACTAATCGCCTGTTCCTGTGATTTATCACGCATCTTCTTTGCACTTTCAGCAACCATATGGATACCATCTACTACTTCTACAATAGATTCTGCAACCTTCTCTGCATTCTTATTACCTTCGCCTACTTCATAAATAGAAGTTTCAATCAATGTCTTAGAATCCACTGCTGATTTCGCACTCTGCTCTGCAAGATTACGAATCTGATCTGCAACAACCGCGAAACCACGACCAGCTTCACCGGCTCTTGCTGCTTCTATCGATGCATTTAGTGATAATAAGTTTGTCTGACTTGCAATATCTTCAATCTGTGCAATAATCTCACCAATCTTCTCAGAGGTCTCACTGATACGATTCATTGCGGCTGTCATTGCTTCCATATCTTTACGGCTTTCTTCTGCCACATTGGCATATTTCTCTGCTTCTATATAAGACTTCTCTAATTCATCCGCTGTTGTCTTAATACCATTGCTCAATTCATCGATTGTTGCCTGCATCTCTTCTACAGCTGCAGCCTGTTCTGTTGCACCTTCTGCTACTGCCATAGATGCTTCTGCAAGATTTGTTGCTCCGCCAAGTACCTGCTCTGTTGCTTCACTTACACCACGGATTGTTTCGTCAATCTGTCTGTTCATCTGACGCAGACCCAGTAATAAACCATTGAATGCACCGGTATACTGATTCTCACACTCTGTACTGATTGCAAAGTTACCATTTGCCATCTCACCTAATAATCTGCTTGCATCATTAATAATTAAATGAATACGCTGTGCCATATTCTCTGAACTTTCTATAAGTTCTGCAATCTCGTCTTTTGTCTGTACGGTTGGGAATGCTGAATCCAAATCACCTTCTGCAAAAGTAACAAATCTCTCCTGTAATTCATCCAACGGTTTCTCGATGCTTCTCGTGATAACACTTGCCAGCCTCATTGAAAATACTGCCATAATAGCCAATGTCGCTACCAATACACCTATCAGCACATACAATAATAACTGTACTGTATTTCTGGCTTCGTCACCTTTTTCTTTATTGATATTCATGAGATTTATCAATGCATTATCAAGTGCTGTATACTTCGGTGCAGCTTTCTCACTCATCATGTTCTGTGCCTGTATGCTCTTTGCACTGTCTGTTGTTGCACCAAGCTTTAAAACCTCTGCATCAATTTCTTTGTACTCTTTCCACGCTTTATCAATAGCATCCATTGCTGCCCGGCCTTCGTCTGTTACCATCGTTGGACGTACCACTTCCAACAACCGCTAAAACTCTTCCACTGCTGCCTCGTGCTGTACTTCCATAGATTCAATTAACGAATCTGTCTCATAACCGATAGCACCTCGTGTTGCAGCTCTAACCTCTGCGGATTCATTCATAATCATTGCAATATCACCCTGTGGATATGCATAATTATCCAGAATATTCGCATAACTGCTAACCATATACATCATGCAGCCAACTACAACCACTGTCAGTATACCAAAAATAACAATTATTATTCTGAACGATTTCGTTAGTCGCTTTCCAATTCGCAACTCATTAATTTTCTCAAACATTTCCAATGTTCCTCCTTTGTTTTTTCCGTTCAAAAGTACTATTTAAAGCATACCTCTATTCTCCAAAAATAACAAGTAATTTTTTCCTTTTTTGCAAATTTTTGCAATTTTATTTTTCTTATTCGAAATTTACTGATTTTTTGTATCAGGAATCATTTTTTCACATATAATTACATGATTAAAATCTTTTGGAAAGGAATTTTTATGTGCGGAATTGCAGGATTTTGTAACTTCGAATATGACTACACATACAATACCCCTTTTTACTCTAAAATACTAACCGATATGCACGATTGCCTCTCTCATCGCGGCAATGATCATTTCGGACACTATTTAAAAGAAAATGTAGGATTTTCTCACGCTCACTTAAGTATCCGTGACCTCTCAACCGGTATCTATCCTCTGTCCTGTCAGGTTGACGGAAGAGAATATGCTATTGTCTATAACGGAGAAATCTACAATACCGATGAGCTGATTTCTGAGTTGAAATCAGCAGGATATACATTTTCAACATCATCCGATACGGAAATCATTTTATATGCCTATATTCACTATGGAAACACCTTTGTCAATCAGTTAAACGGTTTTTTCTCATTTGCCATTTGGGACAATAGTAAAAAACAACTTTATCTTTATCGCGACCGCATTGGATGTAAACCTCTTTTTTATTACTTAAACGGTCATCAACTGGTATTTGCTTCTGAGCCAAAAGCATTGTTCATTCATCCGGATATACAACCTCATATTAATCTTGACAGTCTTCGGGAAATTCTTGGTATCGGTCCGGCCAGAACTGCCGGTAATGGTATTTTTGAACATGTATATGAAGTACTTCCGGGGCATTATATGTGCTATGATAAAAATGGTTTTTCTGACCATACTTATTGGGACCTTTTTGCCTGTGAGCACAATGACAGTCACAATACTACCGTAGAAAAAGTCTCCTGGCTAATTCAGGATGCCGTCGAAAAACAGATGGTCTCTGACAGTCCTATATGTACCTTCTTATCCGGGGGACTCGATTCCTCCATTGTAACCTCTATCGCCGCCCGTCACTTGCAAAAGAATGGAGAACCTCTGGATACGTTTTCTTTTGATTTTAAAGAGAATGACCGTTACTTCCAATCTAACGCCTTTCAGCCGGAAAGGGATGTCCCGTATGTAAATACCATGTTACAATACTGTGAGGCAAACGGCATTCATTTAAATCATACTTATCTGGAATGTGACGAAATATTATTGGCAGATACGCTCTATGCTGCAGTAGATGCCAGAGATTACCCCGGTATGGCTGATGTAGACGCTTCCCTTCTCTATTTCTGTTCGCTTGTAAAACAAAGCAATAAAGTTGCATTAACCGGTGAATGTGCCGATGAAATCTTCGGCGGTTATCCTTGGTTTTACAGACCCGATTTACTGAATTCCGACGGATTTCCATGGTCTTTGGATACGTCTGCCCGCACACTTTTTTTGAAGGATGAGTGGATTTCTTCTCTTGATTTGAAAAATTATTCCTATGATAAATATCAGACATCTTTAGCACAGGCACCGACACTTCCCGGCGAAACCAAAGAAGCATGTCGTCGCAGACAGGTTGCTTACCTGAACATCAAATGGTTTATGCAAACCTTGCTTGACCGCATGGACCGAAGCAGTATGTACTCCGGTTTAGTGGCACGTGTACCATTTGCTGACCATCGTATTATCGAATATGTTTTTAATGTACCTTGGGAAATTAAATACAGAAACGGTATCGAGAAAAATTTACTCCGTGAAGCAACCGCAAACCTGCTCCCGCCTGAACTTCTGCACCGCAAAAAAAGCCCTTATCCGAAAACTTATCATCCCGGATACGAGCAAACACTCTGCAAACGTTTTACAGACATTATTAAAAATCCGAATGCACCGATTACACCACTCATCGACACCGAAAAGGCAATACACTTTATGGAAAGTCCAAAAGAATACGGAAAACCTTGGTATGGTCAGTTAATGGCCGGACCTCAGCTCATCGCTTATTATATTCAGCTTAACTACTGGATGGAAAAATATCATTTAACCTTATAACGGAATATGAAACACCATTCCATCAAAGAGGGGATGTAAAACCAATGTTTTAACATCCCCTCTTTCTGCTATTATTTCTTTCTTATTTTTTCTAACGACTCCGTCGCTTTCACAACTCCCACAGCAATCAATGTTCCCAAGACTGCACCGGCAAGTACATCTGTTGGATAATGAACCCCTACATACAATCTGGAAATACCGATTAAAAACGCCAGAATCATAGCCGGCACACCATATTTCTTCGGAAGCATCAGATACAAAACGACCCCTGCAGCAAAAGAACTCGATGTATGTCCGGAAGGGAATGAATACTCTCCCGGTTCCGGAACAAGTATTGTAAGCGTCTGTATCATTCTGTATGGTCTTGGACGTGCCACTAGATTTTTCACCAGCATATTGTTAAACAACAAACTGCCAAGCAATGATGCCCCTACCATCAGACCGGTTTTCCGATAGCCGCGGAAAAAGAGCAACAGAACTGCTATACCTATCCAAACATATCCTCCGTCCCCAAGCAACGTAATGAATTTAAAAACCGGTGTCAAAAAATCATTCCTTATGTACTCCTGAATCCACAATAAAATATTACCATCCAATTGAAAAAATCCTTCCATTATCATTTGTCCTTTCTGCTTTTATATACCAATATTATAACACTCACCACCCCGTTCTTCAATCAGCACTTTTGCTCTCCTGCTATGGCTTTTACGCACCTCCAAGTCCGGTTAACACTTTATTCAAAACATCTGCCAACGGTATCATCGCATTCATAGCTTCCTGTACTGTGTTCGTCTGTGCCCCCACCTCTACCAATAACGATTTCGGACAATAATGCAGATTAAAACGATATCCTTTTAAATATACACCACGCGATAAACCCGGATAATATTCTGCAAGTGCTAACTGTGCCTGAAAAGAAAATGCTAAATTATCACCCAGATTGGGATTATACAAATAACCGATTTCTCCCAGCTTTGTTGTACGGCTTAAACCATTTACAAACATCAGCTTTGCCATATCCGTGCCATTCTGATTTGTCACAAGATGTGTATTTTCTCCTACACCATCTCTGTGTAAATCAATTACTACTTCAATACTTGGATTTTCCTCCAAAATTTTCTCCACTGCAGGGCCGGCCCGTGAATACGCATCATCTCTTGTCTCCACATCATACTCACCTGTATGGTGAATTACCGAAAGTCCATACTCCTCTTGCAACAACTGCGTTAAATATTCCCCCACTCCCACTACTGTTGTCGCAGAGTCACCGGGTACAGAATCCACATATCCTTCCTGCGAATGCGTATGATAAATTAAAATCTGCGGACTATCTGCATCATGTGTCAGCGACATATCCTTTTTCAACATCTCTGACGCATTAAGTTGTTCACTGTTAATTGTAGTCGTCTTATCCACACGATAAAAATTCTGAATCAAATAATCAAAATCTTCCAGTTTTTCACGGGAATATGTAATCTGTTTCTCTGTTTTTGCGGGTTGCACTGTTACAGCTATCTCGCCATCCGGCTGTCCTTCCACATCCCCTTGTGTCACATCTTTTTCTAATAGCATCCCGTCATCCGTTGCAATCTCCTCCATATGTATATCACCTACCACTGTCCCGGTGACTGTATCCACATAATTTTCGTCTGCTGCTTCCAACGCAAGAATCATTTCATAGGAAAACTTACTTTCAATTTCCGTCTGATAATGTACCACTTGTCTTCCTTGCTCTAATACCGGAATAAAATACGATAAAATATAGTCCTGCACACTTTTTTCTGTGGCAGGACTGTTCTGATAACCCAACAATGGTACACAGTAAGTCACCATCTCCTGATATAGAAATTTTTCCAATCTCTTCCGAAAAACATTACTGTTTCTGCCGGATTCCGTTATAAAAAGTGCTATTGCAACAATACAAAGCACAATTATCACTTTTATTTTTCTATCTGTTTTGCGTCTTGCTTTCTGATAAAGATACATACTAAATCATATTACGCTAATGCCATATTTATTCCTTCTGAAATAGTAAAACTTAAGCGTTTCACCGATTCATCAATATCCTTCGGAGTTACAAACATAATATTTAGTCCCGGCGAGAGCAATTCTCGTATCAATTCGTATTTTTCTGCATCATTTAATTCTTCAATTGAATTTCCAATCCGCTTCCACTCTTCGTTTTGACTTAAGACGGTTAAAAGTGTTGACATTGTATCATTTACGATTGTCGCAGCATCCACGACCGTAGGAATCCCAATCGCAATCACCGGAACCCCAAGGCTTTTTTCGTTCAAACCGTGTCTGTGGTTGCCTACACCACTCCCCGGATTAATTCCGGTGTCGGTTACTTGAATTGTTCGATTCAGTCTTTTTGTATTGCGAGCTGCCAGAGCATCCACTACAATCACAAAATCCGGCGTTGTCTCTTTTACCACTGCTGCCACAATCTCCATAGATTCCATTCCTGTTTGTGCCATAACCCCCGGCACGATACTGCTAATCCGGTTCATTCCATCTTTTCCGAATGCAAATCTTCCATATTCATTTAAAATATGTCTGGTAATATAAAGATTATCGACCACCCTTGGACCTAATGAGTCCGGCGTTACCGCCCGATTACCAAGCCCCACTACCAGCACCGACAGTTCTTCTTTTTTTACCGGAATAAGCTTTCGAATCACGGTTGCAAGCTGTGTGGAAATCTCTCTGTGATAATCCTCATCCTCTTCATCCATATTACCTGCTTCAATGGTAATATAAGTACCCTTTGGTTTTCCCATCGTTTTAGCACCATTTTCTGTTTCGATTACCACTGTACTTATTACAAGATTTTTGTCCACTTCTTCCTCAAAATAACGGACGCCCTTCAAGTCAACCTTATCTTCCTGCATTTTCTCCTGCGTTTCCAATGCAAGGTCTGTTCGGATTTGATACATGACACATCCCCCTTTTTGTTACTGTTCACACGCAACACTTTTTTACATTCTTTCCTGTAGTATCTCATTTTTTTTATGAAATATACATTTTTCCTATTGACAGTTTGAAACAAATGCCATATACTATCAAGGTATGTTTACATTGAACTGTCCGTGTCCGGCTTTAATGTAACAATCATGAACAACAACAATTTAAAAAACACATTGGAGGTGTACAAGGTTGGCTAACATTAAATCTGCAAAAAAGAGAATTTTAGTAACAGAAATTAAGACAGCAAGAAACAAATCTATCAGATCTGAAGTTAAAACAGCAATCAAGAAAGTTGAAGCTGCTGTTGTTGCAAACGATAAAGAAGCTGCTAATGCTGCATTATCTAACGCAATCTCTACAATCGAAAGCGCTTGCTCTAAGGGAGTTTACCACAAGAACAACGCTGCTAGAAAAGTTTCTCGTATTACAAAACTTGTAAATACATTAGCTTAATTAGTATAAATTAAAATTCGCGAATTTATTTGCTTTCTGCAGAAGCAAAAAAGTAAACAAAGAGAAAGACATCAGTACCGTCATACTGATGTCTTTTTTTAATTCATAGGATACTTTGTTTCTCTGCTTATTCCTGAATACCGTACAATCAAAAGTTCTACCGCCATCTGATCATTCAGTCGTCCATTTTTCACGTCTTCTTCTAATTCCACTGCATCTGCAATTGCCTGTTTTAACTGTTCAAGTGTAAATCCCTTCGCCTGTGCCTGATTACGTCGCACTGCAAATGGCGGAATACCTATCTTGGCAGCAATCGTACTTTGGTCAAATCCCTTTCCACTCATATCCTTTAGATGAAGTAAAATCTGAAACTGTCTGGTAATCAAAAACAAAATGCGCATTGGTGGTTCTTTTAATGTCAGCAAATCATAATACAAATCCAATGCTTTTTTCTGTTCATGTTCTGCAATTGCATTTACCATGTCAAAAATCTTATTCGTCACCTGCTCTGTCGTAACAGCGGCCACATCCTCTGCCGTAACCACATCCTTACCCATCGTATAACAAATAAGCTTTTCCAATTCACGATCAATATTGCCCATATCCGTTCCTGTCATGTTCATAAAATACTGCAATACATCACGCGTAATGTTCTTATTCTCCTTCTTTAATCGTCCCACAATCCAGCGCACTAAAAGTTCTTCGTTCTGTGTACCAAATTCTACAACTCTTCCCTCTTTACTAATTGCCTTATAAAGCTTATTACGCTTATCAACTTCCTCTTCCACAAACAAGAAACAAGTGCTTTCTGCAGGTGCGTCTGACAGGTACTCTGCCAAATCTTCGCATGAATTCTTAAGAAAACCACTATTTTCAATCAAAATAACCCGACGATTTGCAAAAAACGGAAGTGTTTCTGCCAAATCGACAATTTCTTTTGCATTGATATTTTTCCCTTCGAATGCAGAAAAATTCATAGTGTCACCTTCTGCCACTAATGCTTTAACAAGCTTATCCATCGTATAACAAATAAGCTTTTCCAATTCACGATCAATATTGCCCATATCCGTTCCTGTCATGTTCATAAAATACTGCAATACATCACGCGTAATGTTCTTATTCTCCTTCTTTAATCGTCCCACAATCCAGCGCACTAAAAGTTCTTCGTTCTGTGTACCAAATTCTACAACTCTTCCCTCTTTACTAATTGCCTTATAAAGCTTATTACGCTTATCAACTTCCTCTTCCACAAACAAGAAACAAGTGCTTTCTGCAGGTGCGTCTGACAGGTACTCTGCCAAATCTTCGCATGAATTCTTAAGAAAACCACTATTTTCAATCAAAATAACCCGACGATTTGCAAAAAACGGAAGTGTTTCTGCCAAATCGACAATTTCTTTTGCATTGATATTTTTCCCTTCGAATGCAGAAAAATTCATAGTGTCACCTTCTGCCACTAATGCTTTAACAAGCTTATCCTTGTACTGCTTCTTTAAGTAGGCCTCATCACCATATAATAAATATACTGTTTTAAATTGTCCTGTTTTAATATCTTCATCAATTGTTTTCATGGGTCTATTTTAGCATACTATACTGAAAAATGGCAAATATTCTTCTTGTCATTTCTTCCATATCACTCATTTTTTTCCATTCTTATCATCACCTGCCCTCTATCCTTTGTATAAAATATATTTGCTCCGGCATCTTCTATCCGTTCTACTGCCTCTTTATGCGGATGCCCGTACCAATTATTTGCACCACAGGAAATCACTGCTGTTTTCGGTTTTATAATTTGTAGAAGTTCCACACTATTTGAATATTTCGAACCATGATGTGCCGCCTTATAGAAATCAATCCCCATTTTTTGTCCATCCTGACCTAAATCTGCCGTGTCATCTCCCGATAGCTTCAACCATGTTCTGTAATTTTCTGCTATCCAGGCTTCTTGTTTTGCTCCGGTATCGCCGGTAAATAATCCGTCAAACGTACCATCTTCATAATATAATACCAGCGAAGCCGCGTTTTTATCGTCCGTTATAAAACCATCATACGGAAACACACAGGTCAGCTTCACATTTTTTAAATTCAAGCAGTCCAAATACCCCATATACAGCAATTCGGTACCGGCATTTCCTGCCATAGTTATTAGTTCCTCATAACTTTCATCCTTAACCACCCACTCTGAAAATACCAGATTTTTCACACGATATCCGTCTTTTAACAATTCCTGCAAACCGGATATATGGTCTTTATCCGCATGCGAAACAAACCAATAATCAATTTCCCGCACTCCTTTGCATTTTAAAAAAGGTAAAATCCGATATATCCCAACTTTACTAATACTTGAACTGCCCCCGTCAAGGAACACATCAAATCCGGATGAAGTACGCAGGTAAATACCATCTCCTTGGCCCACATCTAAAATGTCCAGTTCCATTCCTTTCTTCGGAAGATATAAGACAAACGCTAATAACACTACTCCGACAGCAAGATATCCGCGCACTTTTTTCTTTTTCCATATAACATATAAGACGAATGCCAGCACACTATAGAACAGTACCATTCTCCATAACTGCGGTTTACCTGTAATCCATGTGGCATTCGGAAGATTTTGTACCACTGATGACAACTTCCGGTAAAAATAAAGTATCAGCTCACACGGCGTAAGCAGCCAGCCTGCCACCTTAACCCCTGCAACACCTCCTGCAATACCTCCCACAATGCCAAAAAACAGCACTACACTCATCAACGGAAGCACCAGAAAATTTACTGCCATTCCGTAAATCGGAATCTCAAAATAGAAATATGCCGTCAGTGGAACTGTCATAAGTTGTATCGAAAAAGCAGAATAAATACTATCACGAATTTTATGTTTTTCCTCAAATGTCTCTGTAACAATTTTTCCGACCAGCACCACACCAAGAACCGCCATATAAGAGAACAGAAATCCGGCATACCCCAAAAGGAACGGATTTTCCCACAACAGACAGACCGCAGATAAACTCAACGCCGACAACGAATCATAGCTCCGTCCAATCATCTGTGCCGTCAACATCATAAAAAACATAATAATTGCCCTCGTCGCAGATGGACGAAATCCTGTCATGCAACCATATGCAAACATAAAACTTCCTGCCAGTGCACCGGATAACGCAAAAGAACCAACTAATTTTCTTACTACTTTATAAAGTGTCATTCCAATAACGGAAATATGCAGACCGGAAATTGCCAGAATATGAGAAATCCCAACTTTTTGGTAAAGTTCCTTTATTTCACTGTCAATTAATGATTTATCTCCGAGTGTCATCATTGTAATCACGCCACCCGCTTCCGGAGTCATGCTTACCTTATAAACATGCTTTAATCTCTGCTTTAACTGATACAGAAATTCCGGAAACGCATCTGCTTCCCCATACTGTTTCTGAATCGTTACATTTTTTAATTTGAAATCAATTTTTTGGGATTGATAAAAGGCTTTCTCATCAAAATTGCCTTCGTTTCGTGCCTCCTGAAAGACATATACGCTGCCTTCCAACACTAAGATTTTGCCGATTGAAACATCCTCTGTATCCATCTCGGCAATTACTTGATTGCAGGGTATTATTACCTCATCTGCAACATTGAAATTTCCCGAAGCTGTCTGTGGCTTCGTCTTCAGATAACAATTTTTAAGATAATATAGATATGTATTATTTTTGTATTCCTTTTCCTCCAGCTCACCCTGAAGAACAATTCTCATTCCATCTTTCAGCATCGGCTCATAAGCCGCCCGAAATTCCTGTTCCATGTCATGCCGCCAAATTCCACATAAAAAACCTGCGGTATAAAAAAGCAGTCTTCCGTATGCCAAAAGCCTGCTCTTTTCTCCTTTCATATTCCAAACCAGCCATAGGATTCCTCCTATGGCCGATAAAAATATCCACTTATCTCCGCTCTCATGAACAAGAATTCCAAGCAAAAAGCCCGATGCTGCGATACACAATGGTCGTGCCCGCAAACACACCAACCTCCTCTACTTTTTTTCTGTTTCTATTATTTCTTCTGTAGTATCACTACTTTCTATAGACTCTGAATTTTCAGTATTTTCTGTTACCTCAGTTGCTTCTGTGGAGTCAGCTTCCAAAGTCGTAACAAAATCCAGATTACGCACATAAAAAACGCTCAGTTTATAGGTATCACGATAAGCCCCGCTTGTATCACCATTTATTGATATCTGTACCTGACTAATATTCGACTGCTCCGAAAGAGAATTGACAATAGAATAAATAACAATTGCTTCCTTCACTGCATAATCCTGATTCTTAAAATTGGCATCTAAATTCACATAGCATGTCCCATCCACAGTCGATACCGAAATCAACTTCGTACCGGATGGAATCGCAGATTTTAACCCTGCTGTATCCGGTCCGTCTAACAACTGCTCCATAATCACTTTTTCCATAGACATATTACTGCTATAATGTACATTGCGATTCTCAGCTATCAGCGCATCACCGTCTTTGTTCGCAAAATAGAGTGTAAGTGTTGTATTTTGAATAGAATTTATTGTCTCTCCGGGATTTTCCACAAAACTATCTGCATACAATACGCCTACCGGATTTCCTTTCGAATCCTTCAGCGGACTATCTCCCACATAAAAATTTACACAGTCCACCCCATCAATCTGTGTCATCGTTCGAACTACGGCAGCACAACAAAGGACTTTTTCCACCTGCTCCATGTTATAATAATCCTTATCAAGCCACAGAGTTAACATTGTACCATCCAAGGAATACTTAATCAATTCCACATCATTCGGGATTGGTTTACGATAATCCACACTCGCCGAATCTGACCAAAGCAAAATTAAAAGTTCTTCTACCAATGCCTCTATCTCTGTATTTTCAGGTTCATATGGCACTTTTACAATCGCATCTTTTGCATTATTTAAATATTCAATATAATACCCTTCTCTGCCCTCTTCCCGTTTACATCCTATCAGACATACCGTTAAAAGAAATAGAAAAAGGAAAAACATTTTCTTTTTCATAGGTTTTCTCAACTTTCCTATTTTAAACAATATACTTCAGCGGAATTTTGACATTAAAAATTGTGCCTTCCCCTTCTGTACTAAATACCTTAACTATTCCTTTATGCATCAGAATAGCACTTCTGGTAATAGCAAGCCCTAAACCGGTTCCACCAATTTCTCTTGAGTGCGATTTGTCAACACGATAAAATCTTTCAAATATTTGTTCTAAATCTGACTCCGGTATACCAATGCCGTTATCCTCTACTTTTAAATACATATACTGATGGTCTGCATTTAAAGATACTCTTACCCAGCCTCCCGGATTATTATACTTAATCGCATTCTCAATTAAATTCATAAATGCTAATGTAATCTTGACTTCATCAACATCTGCTACCACCGGTCTAAAACTTTCAAATACCAATTCCACTTGTTGTTTTTCCGCAATTGGCTTTAATCGCTTTAAAATCTGCTCCAAAAGTTCGTTAACATTTAAATCGGTAATATTCAAATCAGCGGCAGACTTATCCATTTTCACCAATGAAAGTAAATCATTAATAATTTTGTTTTCCCGCTCAATTTCGTTACCGATATCTTCCATAAATTCTTTGTACAGCTCTATCGGTGCATCTTCCATACCATTAAGGGAATCTGCCAATACCTTCATAGACGTCAACGGCGTTTTTAATTCATGAGAGACATTTGACACAAATTCCTGTCTGGATTCATCCAACACTTTCATTCGGTTCAATAATGAATTAAGTTTTTCACAGATTTCAATCGTCTCTGTATAATCGTGTACAATCAGCTTATCACTTCCGTATCCATGCTCTATCTCATTAATACTCTGTGACATCTCCTTCAATGGCCTTGTCAAACGAAATGACAGCCAGATTGCCAAAAGTACCACTACAATTCCCAAAGTCAACTGAATAACAAAAAAATTCACTCCCAGATATTCCATATTCATCTTAATACTATCTGTTGACATACTAAGCATCATTACACCAACCGAAGATTTTTCACCCGTTTTCGCATCTACCTTATTCAATGGTGTAACAATCTCAATATAACGGCTTTCCGGATCATACTTTGTAATATCTGCACCTTTGTAACTCTGGATTACTTCTCTGGAAATAATAATTTTACCGGTATCCAAATCATAGGTGTCTTTTACAACACGAAAACTGTTATCAATCAGCATAATTTTACCATCATAGATATTCGATAACTGTTGCAGCTCCGTATTAATAATTATTGAATCCGTATTATTCATATAATCATTAGAAACAATCTGATTCGCCAAAATCTTAGCATGACCCAGAATCTCACTGGTTTCAATAGAGACAGCGCGCTGTTCATAAGAATTCAGCACGCCTGCCCATAGAATCATTCCCGGGACAATTCCCATCAGAATAAATAGAATTATTAGTCGAAACTTCAGACTTTTTATAAAACCCATTACAACTTTTAAATTAGACATATCTGCCCCTTAACTAACTCTGGTAATAGTAATAACCTACACCCCATTTTGTATGCACATATTTTGGCTCACTTGGATTACTCTCAATCTTCTCACGCAAACGCCGTACATGCACATCTACAGTACGAACATCCCCCGGATATTCATAACCCCAAACAAGATTTAATAAATTTTCACGACTATAAATCTTATTCGGATTATTCACTAAAAGTTCAATCAAATCAAATTCTTTTGCCGTCAGATTCACTTCTTTATTCAACACATATGCTCTACGGCTTTCGCAATCCAAGCGCAAGTCTCCGGATTCAATCATTTTCTCATTCCCTTTTTTCGGCTGATTCGCGTTTGTTCTACGCATAATCGCCTTAATTCTGGCCTTTACTTCAAGTATATTAAACGGTTTTGTAATGTAATCATCCGCACCATACTCCAATCCCAGAATCTTATCCATATCATCACCTTTTGCCGTCAACATAACAATCGGCATATTCGAAAATTCACGAATCTGTTGGCAGACTTCAAAACCATCCATTTTAGGAAGCATTACATCGAGCAGTACCATATCATATGCATTCGCCTTCGCCATATTGAGTGCTTCTTCACCATCATATGCACAATCTACTTCCATGCCATCTTGTTCCAAACTAAAACGGATACCTTTTACAATTAATTTTTCATCATCTACAACAAGCACTTTTTTTGCCATAATTCTCTTCTCTCTTCTAATTATTTACTTTAATATGTTCCCGTATCTGAGCAAATATTCCTTCCTTAATCCCCGGAATATTCATCAAATCTTCAACATCCGAAAAATCGCCGTATTCCGTCCGGTACGAAACAATCGCTTCTGCCTTGGCACTTCCAATTCCGGGAAGTGTCATAAGTTCCGATATGCCGGCTTTATTAATATCAAGCCGTCCATCTCCTCCGGAAAACTTTTCTGACACATCACGCTTCTCAAACTCTAACGACTCTGCTTCATCAATCGTATAAATACGAATCATCATACCGTCTGTCACCGGTTCCGCCTGATTCACCACTGTCTCATCTGCACCTTCTGTAACTCCACCTGCTTCCCGGATTACCTCATAAATCCGGCTTCCCTCTGGCATCGCATATACTCCCGGATTCATCACTGCTCCGCAAATATACACATAGCAAATTCTGCTTAGTTCTTCTGTCTCAGACACTTCCATGGATTCTACCGGCTCAACCTTTTGCGTATTTTCCCCGTATTCTTCCAAATATATATCTGTATTTTGATTGCATCCGCATAGGCACAACAAAATAATCCCCAGCAGGCAACCAATTCTTTTTCTATTTATCATCTGCATCTCCTTCACTTTTTAATATAAAAAGGAAAGAGTTCCTCAATGCCCGATATTTATATATTAACGAAAAATTATCTGTAATACAAGTAAAAAAAGCATAAAAGCAGACTTTTCTCTACTTTTATGCTTATTCTTATAACTGCTCTTTAATAACCTCTGTAATGAGATCTTTAATGTATATCCAAAAACCGCCTGCATCCTGTGAATTTGGTGCCGGAATCGCCTTCTCATAAGCCTGATATGCAACACGTGCCTTGGCATCCTCTCCCTGCTGTAACTGTACCGGATAATGTCCTGTCATTTCCCATACACTGTCATAATTATCCAATGTCAGATACTTTGCAAAAGCACTGGCTTCCTCACGTTTTTCTGTATAGTCGTTCACAATAATCATATCTGTCAAAGCGGCTGATTGTGCAGCCAATTCCTCATTTAACCGCGGGAATTCTGCTACATCATACTGTGAATCGTGTATTTCTGCCATAGAATCTGAATCTACAATTGCACACAATGTCACGCCACTTAAAACATCCGAAATAACAGATTCTTCCGTTACCGTATCAAGCGGTAAAGAGAACGATGCCAAACATTCTTCCAGGAAAAGCATCAGTCTTTCTAACTCTTCTTCATCGTAAGAAGCTTTCAGCACACCGATTTCTTCTGTATTCAATATCACACTGTCTGACACAAAAAGGAAACCGAAAAACGGATCATATGCATCCCACTCTAACAAATATTGTACATTCTCATCCGGTTCATTATCATCTGAATAATCAATAATCGCCTGCAAAGATTCCGGTGCCGTTTCAAAATACTGATTGTTATATGCCAACAGACATACATTAAAACTCAACGGATAACCAAACATTTTGCCATGACATTTAGATGCTGTAATCGCATTGTTTGCCACAATACCGGAATACAGCATTTCCATTTTACTTTCTCCCGCAACTCCATATAAATGTGCCTTCTCCAACTCTTCACCTGAAAGCAGATATGCGTCCGGATAGGCATTTTCCTTCATCGTCGCATCATAGATATCTCCAACATAATCCATTGTATCCATATAAGTCAGCGACACTAACACGCCCGTTTCTTCATAATAATTCGCTGCCATAGCAGCAAAGTAATTCTCATAGCTGGCATCATCATACCAAAAACGCAAATCCACGGTACCGGACAGTGCCTCCTCATATTTTTCCATAGCAGTCGGAATATATACTTCAGCCTCCGTTTCTTCCTGTTTAACCTGATAAACTTCTGTATTCGCCACTACACTTGCCAATCCAATTAAAAATGCACTTACACATGCAACGGAAAGGTATTTTTTTATCATATAAAGTGTACCTCTTTCTATTTTTCTATAAGTAAAGGGTGTGCAATCTGCACACCCAGACATTATAACATATAATACATCCTTTGGTAAAGGGTATCCTATTCCTACATTTCTTCGAATACCTCATTCAATTTCTCTATCATCTCATCCACGTGTTCCTGCTCTATTATCAATGGCGGAACCATACGTATTACATTCGTACCTGCTGAAATAACAACTAATCCTTTTTCCAACGCCGCTTTTACTACTGCACTTACCGGTTTTTCACACACCAGCCCCTGCATCAGACCCATACCTCGTCTCGTTGTAAGAAAATCGTATTTTTCCACTAATAAATCTAACTGTTGTTCCAAATACGCCGATACCTTCTTCACGTGAGCAGTAATATCATCACGCTCCATCATTTCTAATACTTTATCCACAGCCGCACACACAAAAGGATTTCCGCCATAAGTTGTACCATGGTCTCCCGGTACCAAAGACTTTTGTGCCACCTTTTCGCTCATTAAAAATGCACCTACCGGAACACCGCATCCAAGTGCTTTGGCACAAGTCATAATATCCGGTTTTACATCATACGCCTGCCACGCAAACATCTCACCGCATCTTCCCATTCCGCACTGAATCTCGTCTAAAATCAACAAAATATCATGCTCATCGCAAAGTGCACGCACGCCTTCCATAAACGCTTTATCCGCAGGATATATACCACCTTCTCCCTGCACAGTTTCGTATAAAATCGCACAAGTTTTATCTGTAATCTGTGCTTTTACACTCTCTAAATCATTGAAGGTTGCAAATTTTACTCCCGGCATCATCGGTCCAAACGGCTCCCTATAATGAGCGTTTCCTGTGACCGCCAGTGCTCCCAGACTTCTGCCATGAAAGGAATGTTCCATTGCAATAATTTCATGTCCCGCCTCACCATCTCTGGTATAGGCATATTTTTTTGCAGCTTTAATAGCACCTTCAATAGCCTCTGTTCCGCTATTGGTAAAAAAGACACGATCCATTCTGCTCGCTTTCAAAAGACGCTTAGCTGCATTGATCGCCGGTACATTGTAATACAAATTTGAAATATGCATCAACTTATCAATCTGTGTCTTCAACGCATCATTATACTCTTTGTTGTTATAACCAAACGCAGAAACTGCAATTCCGGCCGCAAAATCTAAATACTTTTTTCCATCGGTATCGTATAGATAAACACCATCGCCGTGGTCAAACACTACCGGAAATCTGTTATAAGTATGAAGCAGTTCGCTTTCAGCAGTCTCAATGTATGTCATTTTATCCATCACAAAATTAATTCTCCTTATCACCAATAATCGCCGTACCAATTCCACTATGTGTAAAAATTTCCAACAACAGACAGTGTGCAATTCTTCCATCCAGAATATGTACACGTGATACACCATTTTCAATAGCTTCGATACAGTTATTCAGTTTTGGAAGCATACCTCCACCGATATAACCATCAGCAATCAATGTTTTTGCTTCTGCTACAGACAATTCTGAAATCAAAGTCGACTTATCCGAAGGGTCCTTATATACGCCCTCAATATCAGTTAAAAAGGCTAATTTTTCTGCATTTATAGCTCTTGCAATCGCACATGCAGCATCATCTGCATTAATGTTGTAGCTATTGAATTCTTCGTCCATACCAACCGGACAAATGATTGGTAAAAAATCTTTTTCAAGCATATCGTAAATGATTTTCGGATTCACGTCTGTAATTTCCCCTACAAATCCGATATCTTCGCCATTTGAATATTTTTTCTCAACCTTTAATAAACCGCCATCTTTTCCACTGATACCAATTGCATTCACACCCAGCTCCTGTACCAGTTTGACTAACGATTTATTCACTTTGTTGAGTACCATTTCTACGATTTCCATGGTTGCTTCGTCTGTTTTTCTAAGACCATTTACAAAGACAGGTTTCATACCGGATTTTTCTACCCATCGGCTGATTTCTTTTCCTCCGCCATGTACAATAACAGGCTTAAATCCCACCAGTTTCAACAATGTTACATCTTGAATCACCTGACGTTTCAATTCCTCGTCCACCATAACGCTTCCGCCGTATTTTACAACAATAATTTTACGGTTAAAATGCTGAATATATGGTAATGCTTCGATTAAGACTTCCGCCTTCTTCATAAATTCCTGCATATTTTTTTCTGTCTCTGTCAATTTTTTACCCTCTCTTTCGACCTCTTGTACTCCATAATGTTATGAGCGGTAATCCGCATTAATCTTTACATAGTCATAGGTCAAATCGCACCCCCATGC
>CAYMTX010000031.1:0-20327 GCA_964393475.1 uncultured Roseburia sp.
GCTGATTCATATTGGCAACCATCTGAGCTGCGGCTTCGTCTTCCCCTTCTGCACCGGCAAGATACTGTTCTTTCAGCAAATCCTGTGGTGACAAACCGGAATCCAGCTTCGGAATCACATCCGCCAAACGCTCCATAATATCGCCGGCTTCCTGCAGCGCTCTTGCCTTAACAGATTCTAATTTTTTCTGTTCCGCCTCCTGCAATGCAGTCGCTGCCGCACGTCGTGTCTTCTCCCACTCTGCAAGCACTTCTTCTATCGTCATCTGACCACTAATCTGCGGTTCATGCACACCGCCGTCCGGAACCAATATGCTCATCTGACCGTCATGTTCTTCATTCAGCAGTTCTCTGAAGTTCAACTTCAAAGAATCATCAATTTCCTTATCTGCAGCAATACGAAGTTCTTGCTCCTCTGCTTCCTTTTCTGCCGGAATCTGCAAATACGGAATCTCTTCTACTAACTTTTTGATATTGTCCATATGGTCCTCCACAGCTTCTTTCTCTGTGGCTTCCATAATTTTCTGCATGCTTTCCTGCAATGCTTCCTGAAGATTCTGTGTATTAAATCGTTCCGGCGACATCTGTACCTCCGGAATCTTCACTGCCTTTGTTACAATTTCACCGGATACCAGTTCATCCTCCGGTAAAATCTCTGTAACTCCGTCTTTCTGCTGGCGAATCTGTCTATACTTTTCTTCCTGCTGACGAGTCAATGGCTGATAAAGCATTTTTAATTCTAAGGCACGCTCTACATATGGTCCCTGTCCGAAATACAATACAAGTTCGTCACAAATCTCTATACATTTCTCACCCATTCCTGCCTGATGATACATGTATGCCAGTTCGTAACCCCATTCCTCTGTAAATTCCTGCTCCTTTAATTCCTCCAGATTCGCAATTAAAACCTTTCGGTCAGCGCCCTGCGCTTTATTAATCTCATATTTCAGAACGTATTTCAAATTGTCATGTGGTGCAATCTCTACAAACTCCCTGTAAAACTCTTTGGCTTCATCAAAATTTGCCATCTTAATTGCAACACAAGCAAGACGATAAATAATCGTCCTGCCTATAGAAGAACGGTCATACGCCATCAGAAGAATATCTCTGCTCTCTTCGTAGCGTTCCACCTGCTCGTATATTTCTCCGGCTCTTACTAATGCCGTTACATTCTTTATCTTTCGCCAGTTGATGGTATCTGCAATCTCTGCAGCCGCCTGATAGTTGCCTTCAGCCACTAAAGACTTCATCTGATCCAGCTTCAAATTGTATTCGTACTTGTCCAATTTCTACACCTCAAACCCTGGATTTTATCCTATTGTTCTACCTTTTAGTTTAACATACGCACTGACAGATGTCAAAAAATACATGTTGTTAGGAAGCGCTTTCATCTGCCTTTTTTTCTGTATTTCCATAAATTGGTTTATTTGTGTATTTGTCGATTTTGTAAAGTTTGATATAGTCATCCGTATCTACCGGAATGCCGCGTTTTTTCAGCATATAGTTTAGTATTCTTCTGACAATATAATGAATAACGGCTGTCAACGGCACGCCCAGAATCATTCCCGGGAATCCCCACAAGCCGCCAAAAAATGTTGTAGAGAACACAATCCAAAATGCCGAAATACCGGTAGTATTACCCAGAATCTTCGGTCCAATAATATTTCCGTCAATCTGTTGCAAGATGAAAATAAAAATCAGGAAATACAAACTCTTCATCGGGTCCTGTAACAAGATGATGAAAAACGATGGTATCGCACCGATAAACGGTCCAAAAAACGGAATAACATTTGTTACACCTACAATTACTGCCACAAGCATTGTATATGGCATCTTCATAATCGACATCACAATGTAGGCGAGAATACCAATAATCAGAGAATCCAATAATTTACCGGTAATAAATCCACCGAAAAGCTCATGACTTTTACGGACAGTATCGATAATCACATTTGCCTTCCCCGGTTTAAATAATGCGTAGACAATCTTTTTTGCCTGTCCGGAAAAGGTATCCTTGCTGGCAAGTACATAAACAGAAACTACTACACCGATGAAGACATTCAATACAGTCTTCACACCTGCAACTGCACCACTCATAATAGACGCAATATAGCTTTCCAATTGTGGCAATAACGTCTCTTTCACCCAGGTCTGGAACCAAGCCAATGCGTTTACAATCAAATCATTCAAAAATACCTCTAACTCGCTTCCCTCTTCTACCACGTCATCCAACCATGACAACAGATTATTCACTGCATCCGGAAAACTACGAATCATGCTCATAATACTATCCGTAATCGTCGGAAGAATCGCAGCTACCAATACCACAATAATTACTGCAAAAAATATCCACGCACCTGCAATTCCCAACATTCGGCTAACACTCTTCAACTTTTTCTCATTCTTCACATATTTCTTTAATCCTTTTGCTGCCATTCTCTCTATGAACACCACAACCGGATTCAGCAAATATGCTAATACAATACCAATAATGAGGGGCTCTAAAATCTTAAAAATCTGATTGCCATATGCTGCAAATTCTTGGTTACGGTACAAGAAAAAGAAAAACAATGCACAACAACAGAACGTTAAAAATGTTGCCACCGATACAGTTATCACATGGCTACGTTTTTCATCCGGTTTCTTCGCTTCCTTCTCTTCCGTTTCTTTTAAAAATTGTTCTGTTTTTTTTACTTCACTCACTGCGTTTCCTCCCCTAAAATACTCTAGTACTATTGTACACGGAAGTTACTCATTTGCAAAGAGACCACGACAAAATAAATTCAAAATTTATCTTGTCGTGGTCCCTATTTTCCATGTTTAACCTTTATAGTAATTAATCAAACAACCTTTTAAGATAATTTCTCTTTCATCATCCGTCAAAGCATCGATATGAAGATTGAATTCTTTTAATGTATCCTCTTTTACTACATATGCTTTTATCTCGGAGCAATTCTCTTCTACTGCCGTGCGGATGTTTGGTATAAAGATGTAATCCAGATTTTCAAACGGCAATTCGCCCTCCGGAATAATAAATGGTAACATTCCCCAATTGATAAGATTCGAACGGTAACGCTTTGTTGCATATTCATTTGCAATATTCGCCCAGCCGCCAAGTACTTTCTGGCAAGATGCTGCCTGCTCACGTGCAGAACCATCCCCCGGTTTCACAGCAAAAATCGTACTGCCGAATCCCACATTACCTTCACCCACTTCCGCAAACTGAGTATGAATTACTGTCATAACATTCTTCAGTTCTTCTACTGCCTCTAGCGGACAGGTTCCGGCTTCTACTGCTTTTTGTGCTTTCTGAATCTCTTTCGCCCGACCTACATACTGCGGATCTTTTCTGGAAAGTGCAAATTCGGCCAAGCCCAGAGGATTTGAACGGAAAGAAGACGTTTCGCCGGATGGAATCAACTCATCTGTGGTAGTAACCGGATCATGAATTTCAGATACTACTTTTAATATCATATTTTCCGGTAATGCACTCATTGCCGGCCAATCCTTAATATTTGGTCCAAACTGTATCTCCACACTTGGATCTGCAACGCCTTTGCTGTCAAATACACGATTTGCATAAATTCTGCCATCGAAAAAGTACTTCGGATTCGTGTAATTTACATCCACATCTGTAGCTGCTGTCAAATAGCCGCCGTTTACCGCTGTAGCTGCAATAGAGCGGGCATCCATAAGTGCAACAGAAGCAACCTGACCTTTCTGCACCTTTGAACCCTCACGATTCGGAAAGTTTCTTGTAGAGTGACGGATAGAAAATGCATTATTGGCAGGTGTATCGCCTGCGCCAAAACACGGACCACAGAATGCCGTCTTCACAATTGCACCGGTCTCCATCAATGTCGCTACTGCACCATTTTTTACAAGTTCCATGTAAATCGGTGTACTTGCCGGATATACACTTAAAGTGAATGCATCAGCCCCGATGCTTGCACCTTTTAAAATGTCTGCTGCTGCGCAGATATTTTCAAATCCACCGCCGGCACATCCCGCAATGATACCTTGGTCTACATATAATCTTCCATTTCTGACTTTACTCTTTAAATCCAAATCAACAGCCCCATCAAAGCTTACCTGTGCTCGCTTCTCACAGTCATCTAAGATGTCCATTAAGTTGGCATTTAACTCTTCGATTGTGTATGTGTTACTTGGGTGGAACGGCATTGCAATCATCGGCTTAATTTGGCTTAAGTCAATCTCTATCATACCATCATAATATGCAACTTCATCCGGATTTAATTCCTTATACGCGGCTGTTCTTCCGTGAATTGCATAAAACTCTTCCACCTTTGCATCTGTCTTCCAGATAGACGACAAACAAGTTGTCTCTGTTGTCATAACATCAATACCAATTCGGAAGTCTACACTCAAATTAGAGACACCCGGTCCCACAAATTCCATTACTTTATTCTTAACATATCCATTTGCAAATACTTCACCGATAATCGCAAGTGCCACATCCTGCGGACCCACACCGACAGCCGGAGTCCCGGTTAAATACACACCTACTACGCCCGGCATATCAATATCATACGTTTTATTCAAAAGCTGTTTTACAAGTTCCGGTCCGCCTTCGCCCACGGCCATCGTACCTAACGCACCATAACGCGTATGGGAATCAGAACCCAAAATCATAGCTCCGCCTTCTGCCAGCATTTCTCTCGCAAACTGATGGATAACTGCCTGATGCGGTGGCACATAAACGCCGCCATATTTTTTTGCACAAGTCAGCCCAAACATGTGGTCATCTTCATTAATTGTCCCACCAACCGCACATAAGCTGTTATGACAGTTTGTCAGAACATATGGCATCGGGAATTTCTCTAAGCCGGACGCTCTCGCAGTCTGAATGATACCTACAAACGTAATATCATGAGAAGTTAATTTATCAAAACGAACCTGTAGTTTATCCATATTGCCCGATGTGTTATGTTTCTGTAAAATACCATATGCTATCGTGCCCTTCTTTGCCTCTGCCTTTGCCACGGCACAACCGGTCATTTTCTGAATCTGTGCTTCTGCTGTCGGAGAATCTGCAACCAAATCCACTCCATTTACCAGATAAACGCCACCATCATATATTTTCATAATGTCCCTCCGCTTCCTATCTATCCTATTTTCGTAGATTATATAATTCTACAATATAAAAAGCAAGCACTTTTCCGCTTTAGTTCACTAAATTTTATTGGCATCAATGGCATTTTCTACCGCTGCCTGATTCAAAAACACTAACGTTGCCTTAAATAAGTCCCCATCTACACTGATACCGAAAGTTCCTCCCATAAGGTGTGTCAGATTCTTAGCAATAGAAAGTCCCAATCCGCTTCCCTCAGTGGTACGTGAAGAATCACCTCTGGTGAAACGCTCTGTCAAATCACCTGCCTGACTGTTTTCTTGTGCCAGTGATTTCTCTGAAACGTTCTTGATAGAAAAAATAACACGTTCTTCTTTGGCTGCGATTTCCACATACACACGCGTATTCTCCATTGCATATTTTGCAACATTATTATACAAATTCTCAATAACACGATATAGCTGTCTGCCATCTGCGCAAATGTAAACCGGCATATTCGGCAGCTTTGTAACAATCGTAAGACCCTTGCTCTCAAACTTGTCATCAAACTCCCCTGCCGTCTGGTATACCATTTCAACCAAGTCGATGGTCTGCATGTCCAGTTTTACGTTGCCGGAGCTGACTTTTGATGCTTCCACAAGGTCTTCTATCAATTGTTTCATACGAGCGGCTTTTTCATCCAGAATACGGATATAGCCCTGTACTCTCTCATTTTCTATTTTTTCATTTTTCAGCAGATTAACATAATTCACAATTGAAGTCAGCGGTGTCTTAATATCATGAGACACATTCGTAATCAAATCTGCTTTCATGCGCTCATTTTTAGTACTCTCTTGCACAGCAGATTCCAATCCTGTACCAATATTGTTAATGTTCTCCGCTAATATACGATTTTCGCCATGTATTGTATTTAAATCGATTTTTGCATTCAGCGCACCTTCTTTAATGTGCTTTACGCCTTCCATAATCTGATATTTCTCTACTGCCTGGCAAAGCAAAATATAGCCTTCCCATGCACAAACTGCAATTAACAGCACCATCGCAAGACTACTCTTATATCCGAAAGCCCCCAACGCCAACACGAAACAAACCATCAAATGTATACTAAATGAGATTATTAAATTTGTGGTCGCTTTTCTATTCTGCATTGTTTTCAAAATACCCTTTTTCAGCCAGTAGAAAACACTATTTTCCCACATGCGTTCTGCCTTCATAAGTTTTACGAGGCTTAAATAAAAAATCAAAAACAGTGCGTCCATAACCAGGCTCACCGTTCCCGATGCAGCCAGAAGACCTGCTAATTCCCACTCCTGCCCACTGACATGCACAATAATAAAAATTAATTCTGCCACGATAGCGATAAAACCCGCAAACAAAATTTCAGTCTTAATTTTATCAAATGGCGTTAAATGAATTTCCGTATCTTCTGCGCGCCGCCCTGCAGCCAGCGTCAGGTAAATCAATGTCAGAATCCAACCGATTAAACTAATTACCGAAGCCGTAATCGCAATCTTAATCCATGGGTACATCTGATGATATTCTTCGCTGGCGTAATACAAATCATCCATCGCAGAAAACTGTGTATCCACACCGATAATCAAAATCACGTCATCTGTCGGCCAGTACATTTGCGTATTCGCACTCTCAAAGAAGTAGGTTGCCAGCTTTTTAATATCTGTGCCAAATTCCTTATTCTCCATATCGTAAAGCAGATAGTTACCCATAGTGCGCGCCTGCATCATCAGAAGTTCTGAATCAAAATCCTGCCCCTCATATGTATCCGGCTGATTTGTAATCCACTCGCCTCTAAACTTATACCAGAAGCAGAAATTCGTATCATCTGATTTAAATTCATCGGTATACTGCAAATATTTACGATTCTCTTCCGCCGTCCGATTATGCCCTTTTCCGCGCAGATACATATATTCACCCAAATGATCGCACTTTGTCTGGATTGTCTGCGTATAATAACCGGATTTCAAGAAATTACGGGTTCCGATATCCGCAAATTCAAATATATTTTTACTAATCAATGACCCCAGCAAAAATAGGGATAATATTAAAATAATGGTAAAAAAGAAGTGTAGAATCACACCGGTAATTTTCACACCAATAGAATAGGATTTATTTTCCATATGCACTCTCTTTTTCTTTTATTGATCACTCTTCTCGATTTTGTAACCAACACCCCAAACCACTTTTAAGTATCTTGGTTCCTTCGGGTTAATTTCGATTTTTTCACGAATATGACGAATGTGTACTGCAACAGTATTATCTGCACCAATAGCATCCTCATTCCAAATATTTTCATAAATCTGATTGATAGAAAATACCTTGCCCTGATTCTTCACTAACAAAAGCAGAATATTGTATTCGATTGGGGTCAGTTTCACCACTTCGCCGTCTACACTTACTTCTTTCAGGTCATCATTAATTGAAAGACCGCCCACTTCATATACCGCATCGCTTTTTTCCGCCGCGTTCCCTAACATGGTATATCTGCGAAGCTGGGATTTTACACGGGCAACCAACTCTAATGGGTTAAATGGTTTGCCCAGATAATCATCTGCACCTACATTCAATCCTAATATCTTGTCTGCATCTTCTGTCTTTGCAGACAAAATAATAATTGGAATACTACTATTTTCACGTATTTTTAAAGTGGCACGGATACCATCCAAACGCGGCATCATAACATCCATAATCAGCAGATGAACTTCGTTATCTTTCAAAAGCCGAATTGCCTCCTCACCATCATAGGCTTTCAATACTTTATAGCCTTCCTGTTGCAAATAGATATCAATCGCCTCTACAATTTCTCTATCATCATCACATACTAATATCGTTTGCATGTTATACCCCCCTTTTTGTCCAACAAAACCCCAATTACGCTTCGTCAATATAACGAATGCTATTTGCCCAGTCTGCCAAACAGTGATTTCTTTTCCGGTTTTCTGGCATCGTCCTCACTGCCATTAGCTTCCCGTTCCTTCCATTTAAAATATTCGGAATCTAAGTTCACACTAATTTCCGCAGTAACTTTCTCCGGTTTTTCTTCCGGAATTTCTTCCTCATCTTCCAAACTCAGACCATGCTCTCTGAAATATGCTTCATTAATGCGAATCTCCGGTTTTGGTGTGGCAATGGTTTGTTGCGGAATCTCGTCCTTACTTCCCGCATATTCTTTTGCCAATTTTTTATTGCGTTCTTCGATAATCTGTAGATACTTCTCCGTATCTGCCAAATCCCGCAGATAACCGGTCAATCCGGTCTGGTCAGCACGAACACGCTGCATCTCTTTTTGCATCTCCTGCTGCATTTTGTTATAAACACCCTGCACAGAATCCATTGCATCCTGCATGATTAACTGCACACGTTTTAACGCCTCGTCTGTATAGAGCACAGAACCGGCATATACATCTTCCGCTTTACTCTTCGCATCTGCGATGATTTCATCACCCCGTTTTTTGGTATCACGTTCTGCCTGTTCCCTGCTGCGCTTCGTCATTTCATGTTCATCCATACTCTCATAGATGCCCTGACTCAACTCCTGCAATGCCTCCACCAGCGCTTTTTTATCCATGATAACCAAATTATTCTCTTTGTCATATACCTCGCACTGAGACAACATCATGTGAATGTCGCGCAATGCTTTTTCAATATGGTTTTGTGCACTCATGCTATGAAACCTCTACAACGTAAAAATTATTTTCTTCTAATTTTACAAACAAGCAACTTCACAATTTTCTTAATCAACAAAATGATTGCCACGAAAAGAACGATTACTACAACCACTACACCAATAATCATTGCTGCATATTTATTCGGATTCTTAATTAACTCGATAATGTTCCTGCTATCGTTGATAACTTTTCTACCCTGCTTGCCTGCATAGTAAGAAGGAACGTTTGGAATACCATCACCATCTGTATCTTCAAAGCTCTCCATGTAACCGGCAATCGCCGTCCATGCCTTTAACTCTTCACCTTCTACATAGATAACCGCATCCTCTAAACTTTCAAGCGGCGTACCGTCTGCATTCTTTAATTCAATTGATAAAAGACCATAAGATACACTCGTTACACCACCAAGCATCTGTCCGCTATACATATCAGACACTACACGATAGAGTTTATCATCCTCAATCTCAATACGTTCGCCATTGTCTCCTACCAGATAACAATCCGTAACTTTATTTAAAATCAAGCGATTCGGATTAAACTCAAACTGAATACCCGAATTGTATAGTCTTGCACTGGTCATCAAATCTGAAACGGACGCATCCACTTCTGCAATCAGCCTTAATTCTTCGCCGGTTACATACACGCTTAAAAGCGGATATCCCGGCACACCATCCGCACCGATACCAAGTGAAAAGGAATTAAAAATATCTGTTACCGTAATATCGCCTACTGCATAACTTTCACGTATTGTACCACTTGGCGCAATCGCCACCGCTACTTTCTCACCATTAAAATCAGCTGCATTTTCAACAGCGTACTTATATGAATCTGCAATGATATTTCCCAGGTTATGATCCTCGTGAATATCTCCCAAATCACTTACAGAACTAAAAACTATGTCATTCTGTGCAATAACCTGTTCGCTGCTATATCCCCAACGGCTCAGATATTTCTTATCTACACTGTTCATGAGTTCATCTACCTGTGCTTTGGTTTCGGTATTTTCCGCAATATCGGTCTTAACTTCCAAAAGCTCATACTCTGTCATTTCCCAGATACCGTCATCTATCATTTCCATATGGAAAGAGCCCAAACGTTTTCCATACTCACCACAGGACACAATATATGTATTACCATGAACAATCGGCTCTTCTAATTTTGTATGTGTATGTCCGCTTATAATCACGTCAATTTCCGGTACCGCTTTTGCAAGAATCTCATCTTCAGACTTTTTAGGATTTTCCGATGTTCCGCTGTGAGAAACACAGGCTATCATATCTACGTCTTCATTTTTCAAAATCTCATCCACTGTTTCTCTGGCAGCCTCTACCGGGTCTTTAAACAAAAGGTCACAAGTCGGTGCACAAACGAGCGAATCCTTACCGAACACACCTAAAACAGCCACTTTTACATCGCCTTTTTCAATGACTACATAGTCCTGCACATTATATGCTTCAAACGCATCCTTTAACTTCTGCTGTGACGCGGTAAGCCCTTTTTCTTCCATTTCTTCCCAGTTCACATTACACAATACCATAGAAGGCACAGACACACCACTTGCAGCCGCAGTGTTCATCATATTCGCAAGACCTTTACCTCTATAGTCAAACTCATGATTACCTAAAGTAGTCACCTCGCATCCAATGTTACCTAACATTTTTAATTCTGCAGCTTCACTTTCATAAACAGCCTGAATCAAAGTGCCCATTGAAAAATCTCCGGCATCCAGTACCAATGTGTCCGGATTTTCTGCTTTTTTCTCGTCAATTAATGTCTTAATCCGCGCGATTCCACCCAGATATACTGTCTCTCCATTCTCCACAGATGCAAAATTTTCCATATGGGAATGCAAGTCATGCAAGAACATCACATCAACGCTCTTACTCTTTGTCTCTGCACTTACCTTATTCTGCGGAAGCATTGGTAAAAACAGCATTACCGCTAATACCAACGCAAATATTCTAACTCTCTTTTTCATAAATTCCATTCCTATACTTCTTGTTGTAATTTTAAATTTCTACTAATTCGTATTGGTCTGTACCCAGCCCAATTTTTACTGCATGTGCTACGCAGGTCTTCCAGTTCGTATCCGGATGTGTCATGTGGAAGTGGTCATGATGCTCTACATCTTCCTTATGTGCCATGCAATTCTCATGAAGTACACTATGATTATGTAACATCGGCTGTTTATTCGCCAAATCTGCACACGCCATATCTAATGCGACCGGATCAAAAGATGCCAGCATGCCTACATTTGGAATAATCGGCACATCATTCTCTGAATGACAGTCACAATTCGGTGACACATCACAAATCAAAGAAATATGGAAGCATGGTCTTCCATCACATACAGCCTTTGAATACTCTGCAATCTTGCAATTTAATACGTCATTAGAATTATCTAAAGTAGGATGAACCGCATCTTTCGGACATGCACCGATACAACGTCCGCAGCCTACACATTTATCAATATTGATAGTCGCTTTGCCATTACTGATTACCGGTGCATCATGTGCACAAATCTTAATACATGCACCACAGCCCACACACTTATCCTGATTTACCGCCGGTTTCCCCTGGTTGTGCATCTCCATTTTACCCGCGCGGGAACCACATCCCATGCCGATATTTTTAAGTGCACCGCCGAAACCGGTTGCTTCGTGTCCCTTGAAATGTGTCAGCGAGATAAAAATATCTGCATCCATTACTGCCTGACCGATTTTTGCCTCTTTTACATACTCGCCGTCAATCGGAACCAACACCTCATCTGTTCCTTTTAATCCATCCCCGATAATAACATGGCAGCCTGTAGAAAATGGCGAAAAACCATTTGCATATGCTGTCTCCAAATGGTCTATCGCATTCTTTCTGCTACCTACATATAAAGTGTTACAGTCCGTCAAAAACGGCTTTCCGCCAAGTTCTTTGACAAGGTCAGCTACAACTTTGGCATAATTCGGACGAAGAAACGCCAGATTGCCGTATTCACCGAAGTGAATCTTAATCGCTGCATACTTATCCTCAAAGTCAATATCTTTCATGCCCGCAGTGATACATAATCTGCGTAATTTCTGCATCAGGTTCTCTCTACTGCTTGTTCGAAAGTCGGTATAAAATACTTTTGCTTTTTCCATAAAATTTTGTCCCCATTCTCTTTTTTTCATTTCTGCGCTCATTATAACATTATGAGTTCCAACAATCTACCGATACTTATAAATAATCTTGCCATCGATAATCGTATAGAACACTCTTGTATCTACGGCAAACGGATTTCCTTTTACCAAAACGAAATCTGCGTCCTTTCCCACTTCAATACTTCCTACCCTGTCTTCAATGCCAATGTGCTTTGCAGCATTAATTGTAATCGCCTGCAGAGCAGTAAATTCATCTAACCCTTCATGAATCGCACGACCGGCGCATAACGGCAAATAACGTTGTTCGATTACCGGTGAATCTGTAATAATAGAAATACGACATCCGGCTTCTGCTAAAATAGCCGGAGTATGAAAGCCTTTGTTCATCAACTCGTATTTTGTAGCATGTCCCATAGATGGTCCAACTGCCACCGGATATCCCTCTTTCGCCAAATCGTCTGCTATCAACGCACCATCTGTCGTATGGTCAATACGCAAATCCAAATCAAATTCCTTCGCAATACGGATAGCCGTATAAATATCATCTGCACGATGTGCATGTGCTTTCAACGGAATCTCTTTCCGAATAACCGGAAGCAGTGCTTCCATCTTATCATCAAAAGCCGGCAATTTACTGTAATCCATGTTGTCCGGATAGCCGGCTGCTTCTAATTTCTTTTCATAAATTTTTGCTTTATTCAATGCCTCGCGAAGCTTTGCCGCCACAGACATACGGGAATACACACCCTTGTCCTTGTAACAATTCTTCGGATTTTCACCAAATGCAATTTTCATGGCAACTTTATCTTTGACAATCATATCATCCACGCGCTTGCCATAAGTTTTAATGGCACAAAATGTTCCGCCAATTACATTGGAACTGCCCGGTCCGGTAGCCACGCAGGTTACACCACCTTCACGTGCCATTCTAAATGTTTCATCCTGCGGATTAATCGCATCAATCGCTGATAATTGTGGTGTTACCGGGTCGCCAAGTTCGTTAAAATCCTGTCCTGGAAATCCTACTGCATATCCATCTAAACCGAGGTGACAATGTGCATCCACAAATCCCGGGTACAAATCATATCCAAACGCTTCAATCACTTCTGCATCCTTTACCTCATCATCGGATATCTTATCTGCAATTTTTACAATTTTTCCGTCTTCTGCCAACACATCTGCTATAAATGGTTCTTTTTCCACTGCGTTGTGAACATTTGCCTGTCTTATCAACAATTTTTCCATCATTCCGTCAACAATCCTCTCTTACTTCTTTTCTCTGATTATTTTGCCTGATTTCGCAATTTATTACTCTTATTATAATCCTCTTAATTCGATTAGAAAAGAATAAAAAATATTCTTTCTCGTGTCCTAATATGGTATAGTAAACCTATAAAATACAATTGTTATGAATTGTTTCATTTTAGGAGGAAGCATTATGCAAGCACTTTTTGATATTATCAATGCTATTTGTGAAAAAATTCAAATCATCTCTGATTTATTCTGGAGTTTTCCCACAAATTTAGACTGGTATGCCGGCATTCCCATTTTAGGCAGTTTTTCACTTGCTATTATTTTACTGCTTGGTTCGGGTATTTATTTCACATTCCGTCTGCGTTTCATCCAGATTCGCAAATTTAAAGAAGGAATCCATATTTTAAAACACAGCAAAGCCACCCAGACCGGTATTTCACCGCTTGCTGCGTTCTTTTTGTCCACCGCCATGCGTGTCGGACCGGGTAATATCCTAGGCGTAACAGGTGCGATTACTGCCGGCGGACCGGGTGCATTATTCTGGATGTGGGTATCTGCATTCTTCGGCATGGCAACTGCCTATACAGAGTCCACACTTGCACAGATTTTTAAAGAGAAAAAGGATAACGAATATCTCGGCGGTCTTGCTTTCTACGGCAAACGTCTTTTGAAAGATTCTGCTACCGTAGGTATTATTCTTTCTATTATTTACATTATTTATGCCTTATTATGTTTCCCTGCGCAAGGATTTAATACTATTTCTGCGGTAGGACAGATTGCAGAAACCATTACCGGACATTCTATTGCCACAAATTCTGTTCTCTACTGGGCTTCTTTTATAGTATTAATGGTCGTTGCTGTCATTGTTTCTTTCGGCGGCATCAAAAAACTTACAAAGGTTACAGATGTCACCGTTCCTTTTATGGCAATTATCTATGTACTGACTGTCATTGTACTGATTCTCGTAAACTTAGACCGTATTCCATGGTTCTTCTATGCTGTCTTTACAGAAGCCTTTAAACCGGAAGCAGTCTTTGGCGGTGCTTTCGGTATTGCACTGGTTCAGGGTGTAAAGCGCGGTCTGATGTCAAACGAAGCCGGACAGGGTACTATGACAATGGCTGCTGCTGCCGCTGATTCCGAGCATCCATGTACTCAGGGCTGTGTACAGGCAATCGGTGTATTCTTAGACACTATAGTGATCTGTACTTTAACCGGTTTTGTCGTTATCATGGGACAGATGTGGCAGAGTAATCGTGCAGATATGTGGTTTAGCCTTGATAACCTTCCGAAATATTTAACATCCGCTACTGAACTTGCACCGGGTACAACCTTTAATACCGTTGTTTCTCTGCTTATTTCCGTATGCTTTGGTTTGTTCGCTTTTACCTGTCTGCTCGGTTTTCTCTCTTTTGCAGAAATCTGTGCGAAGCGGATTTCCACGAGTAAAGTTTTTATCAGCCTTATCCGTGTACTCTGTCTTGTTGTAATCGCGTTCGGTATTCTGACAAATATTGTCGGTCTGGATTTAAGTGCGCTTTGGAATCTGTCAGACTTTGCAAATATTCTGATTGCTTACTGCAACCTTCCGCTGTTATATCTGGGCTTTAAGTACGTAAAACGTGCAACTGCCCATTATGACAAAAAAGACGGCACACCATTTACCTCTGAAATTGCAGGCATTGATGTACCATTATGGGATGAGAAAGCAGGGAAATAGTTTTTTGAATTAACTTTTCATTATGAATCAAGGGGCATATCGTATCACTCTTATAGCTGATACGTCATGCCCCTTCCTTATGAACTCTATTTATTTCTGAATAACACCAAATTCATTATAGCTTACCAGTTCTTCTAATGGTTTGAACTCTGAATGCAGTGCTATCGGTTCTGCATCTTCTGCCGGATATCCCATGACAAGCAGAGCCACCGGTTCCAAATTATCCGGAATCGCAAACGCTTCCCGCATTGCTGCCGGATCAAAATACATTACCCATGTCGTACCTATGCCAATATTTGTTGCTTCCAGCATCATATGTGTTGTTACAATACTTGCGTCGATTACTCCGCTGTCTGCGCCATCATAACGTCGTTTCCAGCTTGCTTCTTTGTCATAACACACCAATAATGCAGTTGGCGCATTAAAATGACACTTCGTACAGCCTTTTAACTTGGTAAGTGCTTCTTCACTATTAAGAACCAGAATTCTCTGTGGCTGAATATTGTGTGCAGTTGGTGCTACATAACCTGCTCTTATAATCTTCTCCAAATCCTCCTGTGTGACAGCTTTATCTGTAAAGCTGCGTACAGAATATCTTTCTTCTGCTAATTTCAAAAAATCCATGTGTTTAGTTCTCCTTCTCTTCCTGCGTAAATCTCTTACATGCTTCTCTTATACTTGTGTCGTCAATCTCTACTATCTCTGTATTCTTTGCACGAAACTGTAACATTGTCTCATCATCCATGCAAAGCCCTGCCAGATAACAGCGCAGGGATACTATGATTGCGCTGTGCGACATAACCAGCACGTTTTCGCTCTCCCGTTCCATAATATATTCCAATGCACGGAAGGTTCGCTTTAATACATCATTATAACTCTCACCACCCGGTGTTCGCACATATCTGCGATGAGAATTCCAGTAATCATATTCCTCACCATATACCGCTTCGATATTCGGCCAGTTATCGCCTTCCCACCTGCCAAAATCCATCTCCGCTAAATCCGGCAGAACCTCACATGCAATACCGAGCGCATCCGCTGCGGTCTGTGCCGTCACCTTCGCACGTAAGTGTGGTGATGTATAAACACGCGCTATTTCATATCCGTCATGTACAAGCTTGTCCGCGAGATTTGCCGCCTGCCGAAGTCCATTCTCATTCAACGGTACATCTGTCGCGCCCTGTATTTTCTTCGCTACGTTCCAGTCCGTTTCTCCATGACGTACAAAGTAAAAAATCATGCAATACCTCTTTTTCCAAATTTTTATCTATCAGTCCTTTGCTGTCAGTATAACATTACCGCTCTTTTTTTACAATAAAATGCGACCATTTGTTATTTTAAAACACCTGCCACCTGATACATGTTTTCATCCGAAATCTTCACGGTCACTTCCAGATATTTTTCGAAAATTCCAGCTAATTCCTCTTCGCTCATCAGTCCGTTTGAAACTTTACTTGCACTGCCGGCATGACAGTTATCTATCTGCGCCCGGCTCATGCCATGTGCTACGGTCAGTGTTCCTCCCTGTTTTAAATGTGACACCAGTACTTTTATCAAATGCTCTGCATCCGGAAAATGCGGAAACGCATTATACACGACAATGCAGTCAAATAGTTGTGCAAACTCCGCAGTCTCCACATCGCCACATAGAATCTGCACATTATCCTGCGAAAATTTCTTTTGTGCGATATTTGCCATTTCCGGTGAAATATCAATCCCTGTTACGGTCTTTATATTTCTTGCCAGATAATCCGGAATCAGCACTCCGGTACCACATGCAACATCCAATACTTCTTTTCCTTCCTGCACATTTGCATTATCCAATATCGTATTGATAATCTCATCATTCCGAATCATATCTGCATCCCAGTTCGGTGCACATTTATCAAAAAAATCTATAATATCTTTTTTCTCCATCGTCTTCTCTCTGTACTTTCTCTATTCTTCAAAAAAATTCGCCGTATCTATCTTCTGATATCCGCCAAAACTTGACGGACAGGCAAATATCTCCTCTGCCAGTTCTTTTCCCAGAAACATCTGTGTAATTTCGTTTGTCTTTTCTGTTAAATCAATGTCTGTAAATGCTTCCGGATATACCATCTTTCCGATGAACCAACTGTTCATCAACACAATTTCATAATTAGTATAATACGCATTATAAGCCATTTCCAAATATACTTCACCATTCTGCCATGCCTTACAAGTATCAAACATTTTCGGATTTTCCTGATACAACGGTGCAATATTTTTGACTGCTGCCGCATCCATTATCATCATATCCATGTCTTCCCCAAGCGATACAAACTTCTCTTCCTCGATTGGTCCGGCACCTTCCAGCCCCGTATCTTTTATCACATTCCTGACATTTGCAATCGTAAAGGATGCATAATTCTCCGCCGTTGTCAAATGATTCGTAGTCCCCCAGTTCCCGAGTCCGCAGACATAGACAACCGGCTTTTCCTCTTCTGCAATCTCCTTCGTTCTGCGGCTGATTTCCGCCGTTTCTGCTTCTATAAATGCTACAAGTGCTGCCGCTTTTTCTTCCTTGTTAAAAATCTTTCCCAACAATTCCAGAGAGCCTGTAAACGTATCATCAGGCACATTTTCCGTTCCTGCTTTTAATGTAATAACAGGTATTCCCAGTTGTTCCTGTAATGCGTCTTCTTTCTCTGCATCTTCAAACTCCGAAATCACAATATCCGGATTGCATGCCAGAATTTTCTCCGCTTCAGCAGTCTGCGCCATAGGTCCGCCGACACCGCAGGAGGGCAGCGATGCAAAAACATCTCCATATGCCAGCACATAAGGTCTTGCCACCGAATCGAACATCTTCGGACGTTCTTCCAATGTCACATTATCAATATCTTCTACTCCGCACAGCAGATTTACATCTCCTACATAGGTATACATTCTGAGCGCACCTGCTCCGATGCAGACGACCCTTTGATAACTGCCCGGTATCACCTCTACCTCTCTGCCTATCATATCCGTCACTGTAATCACATTTTCGGTACTCACCGCTGCTCCGGCACCTTCACTTTGTTTTTCCGGCATACCACAGGAACAAATACCGGCTACCATCCCTGCCAGAAGCAAAACAGTCACCATTTTTTTTCTTATCATTTTAAAATCACTTTTTCCTTTTCTATCTCTACAATTCTGACATCCACATCAAAAATGTCCTTAAGCACCTGCTCGTTCATACATTCTTTTCCGCCTGCATATTTTACCACACCATCTTTCAGGAAAAAGAACTTGTCCCCAAAAGCAACTGCCTGATTCAAATCATGCAATGAACATAAAATGGCAATATTCTTTTCTCGCGCCAGCTTCTTTGCCTCTTCCATAATCAGATGTTCGTTCGCAATATCCAGATTGCCGGTCGGCTCATCAAATACCATTAATTTCGGTTTCTGTGCCATTGCCCGCGCTATTGCAATTTTCTGACGTTCCCCGCCTGAAAGTTCTTCTACATTACAGTCTGCAAGACTTTCTAAATGCATATCAGAAATAATTTGTTCTACCGCTGCATAATCCTCATGTCCTGCCTTTAACCCAAAATAAGAAACACGCCCCATAAGAATCGAATCAAATACACTCAATGCACCAAACTGAATGTCCTGAGGCACATAAGCAACCCGTCTCGCCCGCTCATGGCGCGACATTCTCCGCAAATCTTCTCCATCAAACCGAATACATCCATCCAAAGGGGTATGAATACCCAGAAGCGTTTTAAACAAAGTCGTTTTACCGGAGCCATTTTTCCCTAACAAAATTCCTATCTCGCCCTGCTTCAATTCCAGATTTACTCCTTTTAACACAGGTGCTTTGTTCCTGCTATAACGATAACTTATATTCTTTACTTCCAGCATTAACGATTCTCCTTTCCTGCAAAAATAACCGCAATAAAAAACGGTGCTCCCAGCAGTGAGGTAATCGCTCCTACCGGCAGTGCCGAACCGTTTCCCAGACTTCTTGAGAATGTATCCGCCCAAAGAAGCAACATACTGCCGGACAATGCAGATGCCGGAACTGTAATTCTATGATCCTGTCCCAAGACTTTTTTGATAATATGTGGGCAAATGATTCCCACAAATCCGATAATTCCAAGAAAAGAAACACAAACTGCTGTTATAACAGATGCCAGAAGCATCGATGTGCAACGCAGTAATTCTACATTGATTCCCATCGTCTTCGCTGTCACTTCCCCACCCAGAAGTGCATTCAGTTTCCAGGACATCAGCATAAAGTAGATAATTCCCACGAATACTACTGAAAACATAATCCCATCCGTTCGATAGGTTGCTCTTCCCAAGTCACCAAAATTCCAGACGACTGCTGCTGACAGGCCTGTATCCGTAGCATAATACTGTAAAATCGTTGTCGCCGCATTCCATACAGAACCGATTGCCATACCGGACAATACCACTACATTTGGACTAAAAGACTTCCATGTGCAAAGTCCCAAAATCAAAAGTATCGACATCGTTGAAAAAAGAAATGCAACGATGCCGGTAGTTAAAAACCCGCCCGCAAATGTAATAATAGACAAATTCGCTCCGAATACCGCTGCATTGGAAACCCCTAACGTAGACGGCGATGCCATCGGATTATTCAGCGTTGTCTGCATAATCAGTCCTGAAACTGATAACCCCGCTCCCGCAATCACTGCTGCCAGCACCCGTGGCATACGGATATTCCAGATAATACGCATATTTGCGGCAGACCCTTTTTTTAACAGGGCATCTATACACTCATCTATCGACATATGGGAAGAACCCACAAACAGACACACTACTCCAAGTACGATTACCCCAAAGATAAGTGCTATTATCATCCTTCTGTTTCTTTGATTTCTCTTTTGATATCCGCTTACTCTTCCCAAAATGTGACTACTCCCTCTATCGTTACTATTTTAGTATTCTATCATTCTCTCGCAAAGCAAAAAAGCCCCACCGGGGGTTACTTGTCCCCCGATGAGGCTTTGCGTTTCGCTCAATAGCCTATTTCCTTAATCTTAAATTCCTGTCCGCTTATAATTTTCTTATTTCACAAACATATTAATTGCCTTTGTCAGCTGCTCAATCGCTTCCATATCTCCATCTTCCACAGCATCTACAATACAGTGCGAAATATGATTTTTCAGAACCACCTTTCCCGTATTGTTAATCTCGGAACGTACCGCCGCTAACTGTATCAGTACTTCACTGCAGTCCTCATCCCGCAAAACCATTTTCTTTACCGCTTCCATATGTCCGATTGCCTTGGAAATACGGTTTACAATTTTCTTTTTCTCTTCCTCTGAGTGAACATGCTTATGTAACTGCTGCATCTGTTCATGGATATCTGCGTTTTCCTGTACCTCTATATGTTCATGCTGTTTCTTCATGCTAATCTCCATTCCGCAGACGCTTTGCGTCGAAGGAAACGCGAACTGAATTTCAG
>CAYMTX010000032.1:0-20176 GCA_964393475.1 uncultured Roseburia sp.
CGGCTCATCATCTGCTATCAGTATTCGATACATTTCTTTTCTCCATTTCCTCTTTTGGGCAATGTCAGTATCACTACTGTGCCAGCCTGCTTCTTACTGTATATCTCCACACTGCCTTCCTGATACATACTCTTTACACGGCGGAACACATTGCCAAGACCAATACCGCTGTATTCCGCATCTTTTTCAATCTGTTTCCGCATTTTGTCAAGATTTTCTGCATCCATTCCCACTCCGGTATCTCCAATCGTGATAACAACCGACTCATTTCTTTCCCGTATATGGATGCGAATCTCTCCGCCCTCTTCTTTTTTACAAATACCATGAATAATCGCGTTCTCTACAATCGGCTGAAATGTAAAAACCGGAACCATTGTCCGTTCCTTATCCACATCACAGCAAATGCTGCAGGAAACACGTTTTCCAAAACGCATCTGCTGCAAATACATATAATCTTCGACTGCTTTTAATTCCTGTGCAAGCGGCACCTCTGCCTCTTTTGTTTTCAGATTATAACGGAATAAATCACTCAGTGCCCGAATCATTTTCTCTGAAACTTCTGCCTCTTCCAGATTCGCCATTCCCGCAATCACATTCAATGTATTAAACAGAAAATGCGGATTAATCTGATTTTTGAGCAGGTCAAATTTCATATTTTCAAGTTCCCGCTCCATTGCCAGCTTCTCCAGCTCTTCTTCATGCAGCAAATCCATCATTTTCCTTTTTTCTTCCAGTGCTACAATATACTCACCTGTAGCAAACTTCATTTTGTTGAACGCGTGAACCAGTTCTCCGATTTCATCCTGATTCTCCACCTTTACATCTTCCACAAAAAAGTCATTCGCTGCAATCCGCTTTGAAGTGTCTGCCAGTTTCATAACAGGCACAACAATTGTTTTGTGCATCATTCCTGCAACGGTCAACGTTACCCAGAAAAGTATGATTGCAAGAACGATTACCGCAACCGGAATCATTACCATATTCGGCAGTTTTATCTTATACGTTTCATTTCCCGCTTCAATTGTCATAATCATTAAATTGCCAGCATATTTCTGTAAATACTCCTGCATTTCGTATACTTCGTAAAGCTCTGTAATATATGCTTCTCCTTCCCCGCCGCTCGCCAGAAGCATATCTCTTTTCCGTTCATATACCTCATATGCATTGCGAATCGACCACACCTGCGCATAACGTTCTTCTCCAATCTCCCCATAATCATAGGACAGGGAAGCCACTGCAGCTTTTGTCTTTTTGATTCCTGCATCCAGTATATCTTGATTCTCTTCCGAAGGATTCTTGATGTATACAGAAAACGCATTGCTTTCTTCTTCCAGTGCCTGCCCCAAGTCCGTACTTTTCGTATTCTCCTCTAATATCCCATTAAAATCCACAAGTGAAAACTTTGTCACCCATACATTCAGTAACAGTGACAATGTCATCGCCAAAAAACATACACCTATGAAGACATAGATTTTTCTCCTTATTGTCATGGCATACCACATTTTTTTCAGTTTTGCCTGTAATCCCTGTTCCTTCATAAGCTCCTCATGCACATAAAGGGATGCCGTTTCAGCATCCCTTCCTGTCTATTTTCATTTTTAAAAAACTCAAAAATTCATCTCTCTGACCATTCATAGCACGATTCGTCAATATATAACCATGCCGTCCGTCAGCAGATATCATTATCATATTCCGTTCTTCTATTACACTCTTGATTCGTTTCCACGGAATCGACTCCTGCTGTTCTCCCACTGTAATGTGCAGACCTTTTTCATCAAACAGTAACTCCATATCCTTCGGAATTCCTGCCACCTGCGCTCTTGCCCGCAAATACACCACCGCCGGCTGTATCACCGTAAAAAGAAAGCAGCCAAAAAGCAACAGAACCTCCAGCAGGTCATGTATCCTTCCCATTAGCCGAATCGTAGCAGCAATGACTGCTACTGTAAATACAATGTTGCACACACCTACCATGGAGCGGTAGGTATGTGACATAGATAATATCCAGAAATCTATTGGTTTCGTATCATTTTTAAATCGAAATTCCATGAAAAACCTCTCAACTTATTACTGACCAAGTATATTCGGAAGGAACAGACTGATTCCCGGAATAAATGTAATCAGCAGTAATACAATAAGCATACATGCATAGAACGGAAGTGTTGCTTTTACAACACGCTCCATCTTTACCTTACCAACTGCAGAACCGATAAATAATACCGATCCTACCGGCGGTGTCAGCAAGCCGATACCACAGTTTAATATCATCATAATACCAAACTGAATCGGGTCAATTCCAATTGATTTCGCAATCGGAAGTAAAATAGGTGTTGCAATCAGAATAATCGGTGCCATATCCATAATACAACCAAGTATTAAAAGAATCAAATTCAACAGAATCGCAATCACATATGGATTATCACTGATACCAACAATTGCTTTTGCTGCCAAATCCGGCACATGCAAGGTTGTCAGACAATAACCAAAAATACTTGATGTAGAAATAAGAATCAATACGATTGATAATGTATCAATACACTGTTCCAGAGATTTCCATACACCTTTCCAGTCAAGTCCTTTATAAATGAACACGCTGACAATTAAACTGTAAATAACTGCGATTGCCGCAGATTCTGTTGCAGTAAACCAGCCGCCTACTACACCTACTACTACAATAACGATCGCTGCAAGTGCCCAGAAAGATACCAAAAACTGTTTTCCAAGATTCTTTAAATTAAATTTATCACCCTTAGGATAATTTCTCTTTTTTGAAATAATGTAAGAGCCAATCATCAGCGAAATCGCCAGTAACGCACCCGGAATATAACCTGCAAGGAATAAACTTCCTACAGAGATACCACCCGCTGACATTGCATAAATAACCATATTATGACTAGGCGGTACTAATAAACCTTCACAGGAAGATGTAATCGTAACTGCTGTTGAGAAGTCATCATCATATCCCTGGTCTACCATCATTGGAATCAAAATACTTCCCAGAGAAGCCGTATCTGCTGATGCAGAACCGGAAATACCACCAAAGAAATAGCTGGCTACGATATTAACCATTGCCATACCACCTGTCATCCAGCCTACGCAGGCATTGGCAAGTGCAATCAGCTTCTCCGATATACCTCCCGTGCCCATCAATACACCCATGGTAATAAAGAACGGCACCGCCATCAAGCTAAACGAACTGATACCCTTTACCATCTGCTGACAGACAGTTGTAAGCGGTAATCCTTGTGACAATAAACATAAAATAGATGATAATGCAACTGCATATGCAATTGGGAAGCGAAGGAAAATCATAACGAGAAAGCTTCCAAGCAATACAAGAATCGCTAATGTCTGTGTATCCATTATTTTTCCTCCTTTACAAATAATCCTTTGATATGGTTATAAATTGCTTCTAATTCAAAGACAACCATTGCCACACCAGCAACCGGAATCGGGAAGTACATCCAGAAGCGTGATAACCACGGCATACTTACATAAGTTCCTTTTGAACCGATTGTCGTTGCATATTTCATTCCCACAATGATCATAACAAATGCAAGTGCAAGCACACACACATCTGAAAGAATATCTAAAAACTTAATCAATCCATCCGGCAAATATCTGTCCAATGCTGTCATACGAATATGTGCATTTCTACGGATTGCAAGTGCTGCAGAAAGCACCGCCATATATGCCATCAGTGTCAGAACGACCTCCTCACTCCATGACGGGTCAGGAATAAATGGTACATAACGACCAAGTACTGCCATTGAAGTAATTGCAATATCTGCAATCAAAAGAATTTTACAGACAAACAGTACAACTTTGTAAATCACATCATATACCGGTCTGAGCTTATCAATTGTTTGAAAAATAGCTGGCATCTTATCTCCTCCTAGTTATTTGGATAACACATGTGCATTGTCAAAAAAGGCACAGAGAGCAGCTTCTCCCTGTGCCCATAAATGCACTGCTACGTGTCGATGTATTTACTGCATATCTAAAATCTGCTGATATAAATCTTTCAACTCAGGTGTATCTACATTTGCTTCAATAACCGGTTCAACCGCTTTCTGCCATGGTGTAATGTCTGTCACTTCTACTACATTACATCCTTCATCCTTTAACTGCTGTAATACTTCATTTTCAGCACTTTCAGAAATCTGACGGTTATATTCAGATGCATATTTACCTGCTTCTGTCAGCCAGCCCTGCTGTTCTTCTGTTAATGAATTCCATGCTTCGTCTGTAATGATAACCTGAATTGCACCAAGTGTATGTCCATCAAGAATTAAGTTATTAGCAACTTCCGGGAATGCATTTGATTTGTAGTTTGCGATTGGCTGTTCTGCTCCATCAACAACACCTGTGCTTAATGCTGAATATAACTCACCGAAAGAAACAACTGTCGGAGAAGCATTAAGACCTTCTACAAGACCGTTCATAACCGGGTCATTTGATACACGGAGTTTCATACCTGCTAAATCTTCAATACCTGAAATTTCTTTTACAGTAAAGAAATGACGGAAACCTTCTTCACCGTAGAATAAACCTCTTACACCACTGCCGTTTTCTGATGGCTCTGCAAGGAATTCTCCTGCCAGTTCAGATGTAGCAAAATTCCAGAAATGTTCACGGTTTACAAATGTGTATGGAAGAGATAATAACATAGACTTCTCTCCGCCGTAGCTTGTCAGCGCGAAAGCTGAAATACGGGACATATCAATTGTACCGCCGCCACCAAGCATTGTATCAAGTACGTCATTCTCTGAACCTAATACACCACTATGCTGAATATCAATAATAATACTGCCACCGGATAACTCTTCTACCTTCTCTTTGAAAGCTGTTGCAGTCTTACCAACAATCGTATCAAGCGGGTTAACCTCTGCATATACAAGTGTAATTGCATCTGCTGTCGGTGTTGTTCCGGCACTCTGTGTACCACCTGCTGCTTCACCGCCATCCGTTGGTGATGAAAGACCACATGCAGCCATAGAAAGTGTCATTGCTGCTGCTAAAAGTAAGGATACAATCTTTTTCTTCATTTTCAAAATCCTCCTTAATAATGTTGTACCTTTGCCGCTTTCCTCACGGCTTCATACTTTTAATTATAGTGATACTTTTTCACAAATAAAACCGTACTTTTTTGCGATTGCTAGTATATTTTTAACATAACATTTTATTTTCGCAATATTTTTTAGTTATTTTATATATTTTTACCACCCAATAAGCCTCCTACTTGTATACAAGTTGCACACAATCTAGCTCATTTCCTTTGTACTTACTCTTTACTATATGTAGTTTCTGTGCATTCTCGCCGAAAAAATTGACGCTTATATGCAGAAGAACTATACTATACCTATAAATATGCAGAACAAGTTTCAGAAAATAAAATTTCACAGAACGGAGGTATATTTTATGTGGTTTGTATTTGCATTACTATCTGCAATATTTGCAGCACTTACATCTATCCTTGCAAAAATCGGAATAGACGATGTCAACTCAAATCTTGCGACAGCTATCAGAACTGTAGTTGTTGTCATTATGGCATGGGGAATGGTTTTTCTGACGAATGTACAGAGTGGTATTTCAGATATCAGCCGTAAAAGCTGGCTGTTTCTGATTTTGTCAGGTATTGCTACCGGAGCTTCCTGGCTCTGTTATTACAGAGCATTACAGATTGGGGAAGCCTCCAAAGTAGTTCCTATTGATAAATTAAGTGTTGTCATTACACTTGTTTTTGCTTTTGTATTTTTACATGAAGAATTTACGTTCAAATCGCTGATTGGCTGTATTTTAATCGGTGCCGGAACTCTGGTGATGGTTCTGTAGTCATTGCATGGCGCAACATTGATAAAATAAATGTGTGATTTCGTCCACACCTTCCTTTTTACCGTTCCTAAGCCATGTCATAGCAGTATTATAGAGCGAACCAATATATATATATAACTTATAGCGTTCTATGGCTGCAAAAGGCATCGTTCCCGCAACTTCTTCATGGAACTGATTCAGCATATCAAGTATAAGCGAACCGTAGCCAAAGCGATGCAAATCCAATACCTGTTTTTGATAACGGCTGAAAAATTCAAAACAAGTCCGGATATTTTCATAATTGCAGTAATCCTGTCCATTCTTTACAAGTGTTGCACGATACTCTTCCAGAACATCCGATATCATGGTTATAATTACATTCTCTTTTGTAGCAAAATTACGATAGAAGGATGCCCGTGCAACACCGGCCTTTGCTATGATTTCAGAAACCGAAATCTCAGATATACTTTTTTCTTCCAATAAATCCAGCAATGCCGATGCAATACTTTTTTTCACTCTCAAGTTCTCTATTTTTCTTTTATCCATGAGCATTTCCCTTAGTATAATCTGATATAATTTCATTGATTTTGCATCAGATTTTATTCTTGTCAAAACAAAACACATCTGATACACTTGTCTCATATTAGTATAGGAATACTGAGACAGTTTTGTCAACAGGAGGATTTATGTGTAGTTTTATTTTAAGTTGTGATTCAACAGTTGATTTAACAAACCGGCAATTAGAAGCACGTCACATTCCTTATGCGAGCCTGCGCTTTACTTTAGATAATCAAGAACATGAAGATGATATGGGACGCAGTCTCCCACTGGAGACATTGTATCAGAGAATGCGGGAAGGCGCAGAGCCAAAAACTTCCCAAGTTCCTCTCGGAGCATATGTAGAATTTTTTGAAAACCTTCTAAAAGAAGGGAAGGATATTCTTCATATCGGCTTTTCCAGCGGTCTTTCCGGCTCTTATGCCTCAGCCCGCATGGTCGTAGAAGAACTTGCCGAAAAATACCCGGACAGAAAGATTTATCTGGTTGATTCCTTAGGTGCTTCCAGCGGATATGGTCTTATTGTAGATACGCTGGCAGATATGAGAGATTCCGGTAAAAGTATTGATGAGGTATATGATTGGATTGAGAAAAACAAACTCTGCATGAATCATTGGTTCTTTTCTACTGATTTGACCTTTTATATCAAAGGCGGCAGAATTTCCAAAACAGCCGGCATGGTTGGAACAGTCCTGAATATCTGTCCATTCCTAAATATGGATAACAACGGCAAATTACAACCACGCGAAAAAATCCGCGGCAAGAAGAAAGTTATCCAGCGTATAGCAGAAGCGATGGAGGAGCATGCCCGGAATGGTTTAGACTATAATGGCAAATGCTATATCTCACATTCTGACTGTATCGAAGATGCAAAAGCAGTCGCTTCTCTTGTAGAAGAGAGATTTCCTCATCTTGCCGAACCGGTACAGATTTATTCGGTTGGTGCGACAATCGGAAGCCACACCGGTCCGGGGACCGTTGCACTGTTCTTCTGGGGAGATGAGCGGGAAGCATAGGCAGCCTACACGCCAAATCATACCATTGGGTATGGAGAAAAAATGACAACATCTGATACCCAAAAAAACAAACTTTTTGGGTATCAGATGTATTTTTATCCGGTGATACCCAAAAACAGTCCATTTTTCGCATTTTCGTCTGAAAAACAGTGAAAATTTGGGTATTATTATCAAGGAATTTTTTTCTATACCCAAACTACAGAAATGCAATAAATAACGTTCAAATTATATCACCCGAAACTTTTATTTTAAGAAGAAATTTAAAACTCCGCAAAATCGTATAGGTTACATTGCCTTCACTTCGTCTGCAATGCCCATAGTAGATTTCCGGTGCGATACCAGAATAATCGTCTTATCTTTTTTCTCCTGCTCCAGACTCCGCAGAATCATACCTTCATTCAGGCTGTCAATATTACTTGTCGGCTCATCCAGAAAAATCATCTTACTGTCATGTAGAAATGCTCTTACAATACCAATACGCTGTTTCTCTCCGCCTGAAACAGAGTCTCCAAGTTCTGCTAATTTTGTATCATAGCCATCCGGTGTCGACATGATAAAGTCGTGGATAGATGCCTTTTTGGCTGCCTCGATAATCTCTTCTCTCGTTGCATCCGCTTTCGCCACACGAATATTATTCGCAATCGTATCGCTAAACAGAAATGTCTCCTGCGTAACATATGAAATATTCGAACGCAAAGATGCTGTATTAATCTCATTCACGTTATTGTTTCCATAAGAAATTGTTCCTGCATCTGTTTCATAAAAACGCATCAATAATTTCAAAAGGGTTGATTTGCCGCAGCCACTCTTTCCTAAAATGCCATGTATTTTATTCTCAGCGAATACCGCCCGAAAATCCTTCAGCACTTCAAACTCACCTGCACCGTCTTTTTTCCGCTCTGCCGCTTCACTACCTGCTGCACGAAGCATTTCTGCGGTTGTATTATCCGCTTTATATGCAAAGGAAACATTGTCACAATGAATATCACCGTTTTCGCAAAGTTCAATGCTGTCTGTCACATCTTCCACAACCGGAGTTTCTTCTAAAATATCAAGTACACGGTTTCCGGAAGCAAGTGTGTGATGCAGATTATTAGACAAAGCAGAAAGTGCTGCGGTCGGACCAAACGAGCTTGTCATGGCAATCACTGCGATAATTGCATCCGCTCCGCTCACACTGCCTGCGTTCACAAGATTCGCTCCCAAAACTGCCATTGCCACACCTGCAAATAAAATCACACCATCCGTAATAACACGCTGTGTATTTTCGTCTTTTTTCAACTGCGCAGAAATCGCCCCTAGTTCCTCTGTCCACTCTGTCAGGTTGTCAAGACGAGCATCCTGCCTGCTATACTCTAAGATTTCCTCCAGACCATATAAATTATCCAATACACACGTATTCAGTTCCCCAAAGGAGTTACGGTACTGCTGTCCCTTTGTGCCTCCTATTTTCCCATTTACAAGCGGAATTACAGCACCAACCAGTAGATAGAAAACAAATCCAAGCACACCAAATGCTACATGTAAATTTCCCAAAAAACACACCATAAACACAGAAGTAATCACCGCTATCGCTATCGGAGAAATTGTATGTGCGTAAAACACTTCCAAAAGTTCAATATCACTTGTAATAATCGAAATCAGATTTCCTTTTTCACTGCCGTCTAATTTCGCCGGAGCCAGTTTTCGCAATGCCTCAAATACTTTATGACGGATACGTGCCAACAGTTTAAAGGCAATAAAATGATTACATGCCTGCTCTGCATAACGCAAAATGCCACGCAATACCGCAAACGTAATTAACAAGGCAAACACAAGTGTAAGACTGATTCCCTCATAAGCACCGATTACCCCAAGAAATCCGTAACCACCGAGAACGGTAATAAAAGTTGCCATAAGATTCCCTATACATCCCATAAAAATCGCAATGAACATATATCCGAGCAACGGTGTAATCATACCGATTAAGCCTGCCATAACATGAAAGCCGCTTCTTCTTTTTCTCATACAAATCCTTCCTATACCTTTCTACTGCCTGCGTACTTTTCCAACTCCTGCTGTGCCTTAAATAATGTACTGTAATCTCCGCCGTGTTCTAATAATTCTGTATGTGTTCCGCTTTCTGTAATCTCTCCGGCTTTCACAACATAGATACAGTCTACCTTTACAACATTTGCAAGGCGATGTGAAATCAGAATGACCAGCTTCTCCTTTGCCAGCTCCTGCACTACCTTCATAATCTTGTCTTCACTTTCCGCATCAATATTAGAGGTTGCTTCATCAAAAATATAAATGTCACTGTCATGCAGAATAGCGCGCGCAAGCACAAGTCGCTGCTTCTGTCCGCCGGACAGATTCGCCGCTTTTTCTTCAATCTGCATCATGAGACCACCTTTTTCCATAACTGTCTCATATAAATCAACTTTTCGCAGTGCTTCATTCATCTGCTCTATGCCGGCTTCCGGATTACCCATTTTCAAATTATCCAGCACTGTTCCTTTAAAAAGATAACTGTCATGGCGCACACGGGTTATTTTCTTGTACAATACTGCCGGCGCAATCTCTGCCACACTCACGCCACCGATTGTCACTTCACCGGAATCCGGTCGGTTATCCCCAATCATCAGCGAAGCAAGGGTACTTTTTCCACATCCGGATTCCCCTACCACTGCAACAAAGCTGTGTGCAGGGATAGCAAATGATACCTTTTTCAAAATCTGTTTTTCCGGTGTGTAGCCAAAGTCCACATTCTTAAAAACAATTTCCTCTGTTGGAATCTCTGTCACAGTACCGGCTTTTCGCACCGGCACATCCAACAGACGGAAAATCTTATCTGCTGCCGCATTTCCATTCATTGCAATGTGGAAGAATGAGCCAAGCAAGCGTAATGGCAGGAAAAATTCTGCGGAAATCATTGTAATGAAGAAACATTCTGCCAGTGTAATATTTCCGGCTCGTAACTCCAGAATACTTAGAATAATGCCGACTGCTGCACCACCGTATGCCACCATATCCATAATACTGATAGAATTTAACTGCATAATAAGCACACGCATCGTAATCTTCCGGAAATTCTCAGCTTCCTCATCCATCTTTTTCGCATATCGTTCATCCGCCTGATAAATTTTCAGTGTTGTAAGACCCTGCAAATTCTCAAGGAATGTATCTCCCAGACCGGTATAACTGCCCCAGTATTTTGCCAGTAATTTTTTTGCAAATTTCTGTACCGCAATGATGGAAACCGGAATAAGCGGTACACATAACAATAAAACCAGTGCCACTTTCAGTCTCATTGCTCCTACAATGACAAACAACGTCAGTGGTGCAAGCAGACTATAGAAAAACTGTGGCACATATTTTCCAAAATAGATTTCTAACTGGTCTACACCTTCCGTACTAATCTGTACCGCTTCCGCAGTCGTTACAGTATCTCTGTAAGACGGTCCGAGCTCCATCAGTTTTCGATAAACTTTTTCACGCAAACCGCGCTTTACATTCTCCGATGCTGCAAAGGACTGCTTTGTATTTATCGTTGTTGCAATCATACGGATTGCGAATGCAATCAAAAATACTGCTAAAAGCTGACACATATATTCGGTCGGAATACGGCCACTGCCTGCTGTATTCCCTAATGCCATACCAGCCTTGCTTCCACCCACTGTAAGCAGCTCCTGAATAAATACCGCCAGTACAAGCATCATTCCCACATTTGCAAGAAGCGACACCCATTGTGTCGCTACCATGCCGATTACATATTTCATATTGTCCTTAAATTCTCTGAGTAATCTTTTATGAAACATTCCTACGCCTTTCTTCTCATATGCTTCATTGCATGTATCATCGCACTTACAAAAAGTACCATACCGGATACTCCGTGTGCAATTCCAAGCCACATCCCCGGAAACGGCTTCAACAACATGCCGGATGCGAATACAACGATTAACGAAATCAACATTGTCCAGTTTAAAATATTTGCTTTTGTTCTTTTACTCATAAAACCTCTTTCTATTTTTCACATCTGCTTTCAATCAAATGCCGCACTGCCATAACCGGATGGTAAAACAGCATCCTCGGTCCTGAAAAACGCATGACCTCACGAATTTTTTCCCGCATTTCGGGCTTGTAACAATGCACTTTACAATTCGAGCAGAATGTCTTTGTCTCCATAAACGGGCATTTATCACTCCGAAGTCTCGCATACTCATTCAATGCCACACACTCTTCGCACACGCCCCTTTTTGTATGATGCTTCTTCCTGCAGTATATCTTTATCATCAGCGAAACGGTCTGTTTCTCCCGTTCACGCTTATCCGCTGTACTTTTCATGCTAATCTCCACAAACTGCCGGTTTCTCATTCAGTGTCTTGATACCGAAACAAAAATATAAAATATGGAATACCCATACCGCAAGCAGAATCATTCTACCGACCGGCACACGGCTCATCATAAGAAAGCCAACCGACATGGTAAGTGTCACGATTGTCATAATACGAATTTTTACCTTCCATGTCATACCACGTCCCTGGACATAGCTCTCTAGATTATTTTTGTATAATTTTGTTCCGATAAACCATGTATGTAAACGTTCTGAACTTTTTCCAAAACAGATTGCTGCCAGCAATAAAAACGGAAAAGCCGGAAGCAACGGAACTACCGCACCTACTGCGCCTAAACCAACACCAATACAGCCTACTACAATATAAATTCCTTTTTTCAACTTCATACCTTCTTCTCCCTTTCCTCTGGTTAGTCCTTGCTAACCATTGCTGTGTTAGTTTAGCCTAATTCCTGTTGCTTGTCAATAACTTTTTACGAAAAATATGTCGTGTTTCAAAATCAGACCTGCGCATACACCGAATTGTATCTGCCAAAATCTTCTTGTAATAAAAAAAGCAATGAACCGGTTAGCTTTCGGCTATTACCAGTTCATTGCTTTTTGTCTTTTACCCCGTAAATATGATATTGTTTTTATTTCATCAACCGTTTTTTCCATCTTCCGCTCAGATAGAAAATAGCCGTAATCAGCGCGCCCGTCAGCCATGAGCTAAGCAGTGAATACTGCACACAGAACTGATTACCATTCGGCGTGTCAGCCGTCCTTGTCAAAAACGCAATGATATATGCAACCGGTACACGCACTCCGACAGTTGTAAAAAGTGAAATCCACATCGGTGTCATTGTCTCACCTGCGCCTCGCATAACACCGGATAAACTCTGTGTAACCGCCATAGCGATATAGCCCGGTGCAATGATTCCCATAATGTTTCTGCTGAGTTCTACCAAAGACGCTGTCTCCGTAAAAATTCCCATCAGCTGCTTACCAAATGCAAGAATCAAAACGGTAAGCACAGTAGAAGTACCTACTGCCAATAGCGTTCCCTGCTTTGCTCCTTTGGTCACACGCTCGTATTCCCTCGCGCCGACATTCTGACCTGTATAAGTCGTCATTGCCGTACCAAAAGACATATTCGGCAGCATTGCGAATCCATCAATACGCATTACAATTACGTTTGCAGCAATAAACGCCTCACCAAAGCTGTTTGTCAAAGACTGCACGATAATCATCGCCAGTGACATAATCGCCTGTGTCAGACCGGATGGCAGACCCAACGCAATAACTTTATTTGCATACGTTTTATGTAACTTTAAATATTCCGGTTTCAAATCAAAAATATCCGTCAATTTTGCAAGCCGTAAAAAACAAAGTACAGCAGAAACCGCCTGTGCAATAATCGTTGCCCACGCTACACCTGCAACACCCATATCAAAATTTGCTACAAATACAATATCCAGTACGATATTGATAACCGTTGCTACCAAAAGATAAATCAGTGCTGAAAAAGCATCTCCCAAACCACGCAGTACACCGCATAAAATGTTATAATATGCACTTCCCACAGAACCAAAAAATGAGATAAGCAGATAATCCGTACACCAGTCAATAATGCTGTCCGGCGTATCAAGCAGTTCCAAAAGCGGTCTGCTGACAAATACCGAAACTACCATAATAATCGCAACTGCAATTGCTGTTAATGTAATACAGTTTCCGATTGTCTGTGACAATTCTTCTCTCTGCTTTGCACCATAGTACTGTGCAACCATGATACTTGCACCCATACTGATACCTACAAACAATACCAGCAGTAAATTCAAAATCGGCGAAGCACTTCCGACTGCTGCCAAAGCGTTATCTCCGACATATTTACCAACTACAATGCTGTCAACCGTGCTGTATAACTGCTGTGCGATATTACCAAGCAGCATCGGCAGTGTAAAAATAACGATTCTCTTCCACGGCGTTCCGGTTGTCATATCCGTTGCCGAAAATAATGATTTTATTTTTTCCATACAACTCCTCATTTCTCTCTTATCATTTCATCCATTGTACACTATACGAATGCATCATTATACATGAAAATCCGCTACCATTCAAGTTCTTTCTTCTTATAAAGAATAATCTCCACTTCATCATCATAATGATGCACTTCATGACTGTCAATCATCATACCAAGCAAAATTAACTGACTGCTCTCGCCCGGGTCACCGGAACCGGCCAGCTCCCAGAAAATATCTTCCATACCTTCATTCTTCTCTTCATTTAAGCACTCCTCCAGATATTGAATGCTCTTCTTACAGTCCGCGTCATAATTAGAACGGAATGTAATTTTCTCTCCCGCCTCACTCTTCTCAATGCTTGTACTTATCGTTGTACCGCCAATCGAAAAAAAATACATGGTCAGCTCTTCTATGATTTTTGCCACCTTTTTTTCTTCATGTCTCATAATATCGTCTAAGCCTTTCTCTCGTTATCTTTTCTTGTCACGCTTTCCAAAACGTTCCATAAAACTTTCTAAAAACGGAACCATAAAAATAGCAACCCAGCCGGTACTAAATCCGTTATTATATAAATTCAAACCTCCATACATCTGTGAAGTACACATCACAATCGCCACATGCAGCATACCCGAAATAATTCCTGCAAGTACACCAAACTCACCTGCAATCGGAGCTGCACCCACTACAAGAATCGCCGCAATCTGCATTCTCTCATCGGTAAGATTCGGCACCATGAAAATTGTTGCCAGAATCACACCTGTAAGCACCGGCCAATAATTTCTGATATGCGCGCCGAATGCTGAAAAGCCAAACAGCGTCATAATACAGCCCAGAACAGGTCCGGACAAATCACCGCCGATGCAGATAATATATCCCTCTGCCAGCATTCCCATAAGCCCCATATTCATAAGCGTATTTCCACGACCATCCATCATTACAAAGTCGGCAACGGCTCGTCCCGGATGGCGCATCAATTTCAAAAGTCCTTTCATTTTACCTTTTTCTATAAAAAACCCCGCCAGAAAAGTAAGCAGAAAATATAGAAAAAAGCCGATTGCAATCGCAGGATGGATTCCTTCTTTCCAGATAAAAACGCTTTCACATTCCACCCCGACAGACTTCATCACACTGTAGATAATAAATGCCAGCACTCCACCGGCAAACCCTACGTTAAACAAACTGTAGCCCATGTGCATGGACGCAGTATGCATTGCCAGCGGCGGAATGACAAATCCGATTCCTACACCAAGTAACGCCGCAACAATCGTATTGACCCAGGAAGCAAACGGCAGTACATAAGCAAACTCTGTCACAAATGGTGCAAGACATCCTGCAAAAATTGCCGTATATACATATTTTGCAAAATGTGCCTTATGTATACGGGCATATAGAAAACATCCGAAAATAATCGGTATCATATTCACCGGATTCTTCCCCCACAAGCCAAAGCCCGCACTGCAAAAAATGGCTGCAACCGTCAAGCCCGAAAAAGGCAGTTGTACCGCCATAATCGTCACAATCGCAATCAACATCGTACAGCCCGCATTAAAAAATGCCGCACCATAGCCTGCCAGTGCAAAGTAATCCGTAATCAGAATATCTCTGGATAAAATAATCGTCCAAATTCCGCTAAAAATATTTTCCGGTGAATCCATTAAAAATGCCGCCACAAATAACAATATCGCAGAAAACAGACAAAATATCCGTACTTCTTTTCCTTTAAAACTTTTTCCCAACTGATTCATCTTCCTCTCGTTCACCGTCTCTGCGGTGCTTTTTCTTCTATAAACTATCATACATGATAACTATCTGTTTATACAAGAGGAGAAATAATTAATCAGCAAGTGGTTCGCTACTATGTGAATCGTAACGCGAAATAACATTTTCTCCATCTCTCACCATAATAAGAAATCTCTCATATTCTTTTTCCAACATTTTCCGACCGTTTTCTGTTATAATGTATGATTTCTTCCATCCTTCGGAAGCCGTCAGGCGAATCACACCATTTTCTTCAAACTTTGCCAGCATTGCATATAATGTTCCCGGACCTACCTGCACACGCCCGCACGAAATAATTTTTACTTTTTCCATAATATCGACACCACAGCATTCTTCCATCAATGCCAGCAGAATATAATACATGGGTTCTGTCAGCGTTTGAAACTGTTCTCTTGCCATGTCACACTTACCTCGTATTTCATTTTTGAATCGTTACTCTATATCATGTTTTCCTTCACAAACAGCGCGTATTTTGAGCTACACTAAAATAATTCCAATTTTTCGCAAATAATCGCTATCTGTTCTTTTGTTAAATGACTATCTGTATTTTCACGAAAAATCAGTATACCGTTTTCAAACCGCACATAATAGGTTCCCACATCATTGTATATTGCCTTCTGTGCCTTCCAGTCTCCCGTACAGTCCACTACGATTTCATTCACTTTTCTGTCTAATATCTCACTCCATATTTTATCCAAAATCCATGTATGGCGCGTCCGGTAAATCTGATAAAACACAATCTCATTTCCCGAAAAAATATAACACTCGTCCGTGCTTCCGAGCAGATTCTTATTCCGGTTCATTGTAATATCATCTGTTTCCTTATCCCATTCCCTGTAATCTGAAATCTCCAGCAAAATCTCTTCCTGCTGCACTGCCTCCTCCCCATCATCAGAAAGAATCAGTGCTGATACCCCAATGCCGATTGTCAGAAACAAAAATACCATCAAAATCTGAATACAAAAAAGCTCATTACTATCCGGACGAACCTTATTCATAACCGCCCAAAAACTTACTATCAGAAAAAAATATGCAAGACTCAACAAAACAAATTCTGTTTTTCCGAGGTCAAACAGAAAAACAAGAAACAGCACCAGTAAAACACCGATATAAATTCCTTTCACACGATGCATTGTAAAAAAAGTCTTCTCTGCATTTCCAATATAAAGTTCTCTCCCATTTTTCACCGCTTTCATCAAATGTTTTTTTCGCAGAAAAGCATACAGAATCATACCACACTGCTCCAAAAACAATAGATTCCAGACCAATAAACTAAAAAGCGATGAAGCCGAAAAAATATTTGTCTCAAAAAAGCTCATCATACTAATCCATTGAAGCAATGCGCATATACCGCATAATACGAGCTGCAACACGACAGCCCCGGAAGTCATTCCCAAAAAAGTATTCTGCACCCGCTCTTCCGGTGTAAACATTTCTGCCGCATCCTCTTTTATCTTCTTAAAAACACAAAATTTCTGCTTGCCATCTATAAACTTCCATCCTGCCACCTCACAATACTCCGCAAATTCCTCCGTATTCGGCTCCGGTCGCATTGCATCTGCACTCGCCTTCGTAAATACTTCTACCGCATATACTGCCGTTTCCGGTTCTCCCTGTTCAAATTTAAAACCAATTCCCCACTCTTTGAAATGCCAGCCCTTTGCTGCCATATCACTTAAATACTTTGCCAAATCATCACAATGCATGTAATCGAACTCGCGTAGTACAGTCTTTATTTTCTTTTTTGTCTTTCTGTTCGCTATCATCCTCATAGATACCTCCCTATAATCGTTCTAGCTCTGCGATTCTTCTCTGCTTTCCCCAATCAAAAATATCGAATGTCGATATATCTACTTTTAGTATATTATCGACACTCGATATTGTCAATGAGCGGTTTTAATTATTACATACACGCTCCAAATATTCCATTAATCTTAAAGAGGCCTTCGCAGCATCTCCGGTACTGTCATATTTATAAAAAATATCGTCTACTGTCAGTCCATCTTTATAAGGAGTAACGCTCTGTAACTTATGTCCATCTGCATCCAATAATTGCATACTATACTGATAACCAACTCGTGTATTTTCCTCATACTCTGCCGAAAAATCCAACTGCGTATAGAGTTTCAGCAAATCTTCATATGCAGATACTTCTGCGGTAAAAGTTTTCCGTTCCCCTGTATTTCCGTTGATTGCTACAATGCTAGAAACTTTTGATGTATCTTCTATCGAGACTTCTGTTGCAGACTTTTCTGTATTTTCTTCTGTGCTTTGTATGGTATTATCAGTATCATATTCCAGCTCATCTTCCATATCATCACTGACTGCGGAATTCTCTATCATTTCATTCGATGGGAGCAACTCCATATGCCCGGTATCATAACCACAATCCAATATGCATTCATTCCACATTGGTACACCGTCCTCATATTGATAGACATAAGCAAATATATATTTTCCTGTTCCATTCGGTTCTAAAATAGGCTGACTTGAATCATCTCCGGTATAGTACCACGGTACATACGCATAGTTCCAATTCTGTTCGTCATCTATCCAATCATTCAAAAGGAGACCATATGTCCCATACTTTGCACTCATTATACCATATATCTCAAACCTTCCGTTCTCATCACTTGCCATTTTAATCAGAGCATCTGCATTACTTTCCAAGCCTGCCGCCTGATTCCAGAGATATGCATTTTCCAAACCGATACTGCTGACTACACGCTCCATTTCTCTATGCAGAGCCTCCATATCCATTGTAGGATTGTTAGCATCTAACGCCGTTTCCGCTTCAAGATACTCGTTTACCGAACCATCAGCACCATAGGAAAAATGCACAATCCGGCTTCTGCCATATTCATCCTCCATATAATATTCCTGCTCCGTTAATTCACTTTCTTTCCCGTTTGTCACCGCAGTATACCTTGCATTTCCCGTTTCATCAAACTGCTCATATATGCCTTTTTTCAAATATAACGTCCCATCTTCTGAAATCGCATATTTTTCTGTCTTATGACCGGAAGCTACAAATATACCGTCCTTTGTAAAAGTGATTGGATATGCCGTTCCGTCACTCGTAATCGTGCCCAGCTTCTCTGCTGCTCCATCCACCGGATAATAAATATCGCAGCTGATTGATGCTTGCTTCTCATTTCCCTCGTCATATATCAAATCAGAAGTAAGCAAGACCATATATTTATAATCCATATCCAAAAATGCATAAGCTTCATTATCTCCTAATCCGGCAACAATATTTTCATAAATACGATTATCCGCTTCTGCCATTCCATTATCCAACTCTTCTTTTGGATTCGTTAAAAAACAAATCGCCATGGTAATGCATACTGCGATTGCTATCAGTGTAATCCAAAATGCCGGTTTTTTATAATTCAATACTGATTTCACTCTTTCCTTCACCCCTACTTCTCCAAATGCTAACGGACATGCCAAAACCAAACGTCTCTGTGATGCACAAGACAACAATACTTTTGAATACTCTTTCTTATCCGCAAAACTCATATCTTGAATTACCTTTTCATCACAGGCAAGTTCAATATCCTTACACAGCATAATGTACGCAATCCAGCAAAGAGGATTGAACCAATAAACACATAAAAGCATGTAACCGAACGGTTTCCATAAATGGTCTTTTCTTCGCAAATGTGCCTTTTCGTGTGCAACGATATAATCTGTCTCGTACTCATTTAATGCAGATGACAGATAAATTGCAGGTTTTACAATTCCTAAAATAAAAGGTGACCGCACTGTATCACAAATATAGATATTTTCTTTGTAAAGTACCGCCTCTCTCACGCTCCGGCGCAGCCTTATCATACTCATTGCCGCAAATATCAGAAGCAGTACCATTCCACATAACCAGATACCCCCTGCAATTTCCGTAGCGACCTGTAATGGTGCTACACTTTCCGTTTCCTGATACGCAAAAGTTTCTGCCAATATGGGATTCACCACATTCTCCACAAAACCCAAATTACTGTCTACGGATGGTACATACTGCACTACATTTCCGTCTACTATGGTACTGGACTTAATCGGCTGCGCACTTGGTTGTAAACTAAATGCGCTTTCTATAGAAAACGGGAAAATCAGCCGGATTGCCACCACACCCCATAAAAAACAAGTAATCCATTTTGGTATTTTCCGGAATAAGAAACGGACACATAATACCGCTAATATTAACCAACTGGCTGTAATGCTCATATTCACCAGCTTCATAAAAATTTCTCCCATACTTATTTTTCCTCCGCCCGATCAATCATCTTACGAATGGTCTCTGCTTCCTCTGATGTCAATTTCGCATTTTGTGTAAAAGCCGCAATAAATGCCGGCAGAGAACCTGCGAAAGTATCTTCTACATATTTCCTACTCTGTCGCGCATAAAATTCCTCTCTGGATATCACAGCGGTCACTAATCCATTTTCATTACGAAACAATCCCTTGTCTATTAACCTTCTCAAAACATTATGTGCTGTTGTACGCTTCCAATTAAACTCCACAGCAGTCATCTTCACCAACTCTGACGAAGTAACCGGTTCATGCTCCCATATCATATCTGCATACCTCGCCTCAATCACCCCTAACTGAATTTCCATATAAGGGAAACCTTGGAAGCCTTGATTTTACTCTATTATTTACAATTATTCAACGAT
>CAYMTX010000033.1:0-20031 GCA_964393475.1 uncultured Roseburia sp.
GTATAATTATATTGTTAGCACACTAACAATTAAAAATCAAGTAAAATATTGATAGAAAGGATGTAAATTTATGCTAAAAACACTAGCGAGCCATATTAAGGAATACAAAAAGCCTTCCATCATGACTCCATGCTTTATGATTTTGGAAGTTGCAATGGAAATGATTATTCCTTTATTAATGGCATCTATCATTGATGACGGTGTTCAGGCCGGCAACCTCGGACACATTTTTATGATTGGCGGTATTATGATTCTTGTCGCCCTCATCTCTCTTTTTTCCGGTATTATGGGCGGGCGTTTAGGTGCAGAAGCTTCTACCGGTTTTGCCAAGAACTTAAGAAAAGCAATGTATGAAAATATACAGACCTTTTCTTTTGCCAACATCGACAAATTCAGTACAGCAGGTTTAATTACCCGTCTGACTACTGATGTTACAAACTTACAGAATGCATACCAGATGATTCTTCGTATGTGTTTCCGAGCTCCGATTTCACTGATTTGTGCAATGATAATGTCATTCTTTATCAGTCCGAAGCTTGCCTGTGTCTATTTAGTAGCCGTTATTCTCTTAGGAGGATGTCTGGCAATCCTCGTTCCAAAGGCACACAAGTATTTCTCACAGACATTTCCAAAATACGACGATATGAATGCCTCTGTACAGGAAAACATCTCAGCAATCCGTGTTGTAAAGGCTTTCGTGCGTGAAGATTATGAAAAAATACGTTTCACTACCGCAAGCGAAAATATCAGCCGTATGTTCACAAAAGCTGAAAGTATTTTAGCTTTTAACAGTCCACTGATGCAGCTGGCTTCTTACAGTTGTATTATGGTTATCAGCTGGCTTGGTGCGAAAATGATTGTAGGAAGTGAGCTTTCTACCGGTAACTTAATGAGCTTACTTACATACTGCATGAATATTCTAATGAACCTTATGATGCTCTCTATGATTTTCGTTATGATTACCATGAGTGCTGCCAGTGCAAAACGTATCTGTGAAGTATTAGACGAGGAAAGCACGATTAAGAATCCTGAGAATCCTATTTATGATGTAGCAGACGGAAGCATTACTTTTGAACACGTGACCTTCCGTTACAATGACCATTCAGAACGACCGGTTTTAGATGACATTAATCTCTCCATTCGTTCCGGTGAGACAATCGGCATCATAGGCGGTACAGGAAGCTCTAAATCTTCTCTTGTCAACTTAATCAGCCGTCTGTACGATGTCAATGAAGGACGTGTATTAGTCAGCGGCAAAGATGTCCGCGATTACGATATGGATACGCTCAGAGATGAGGTTTCTGTTGTTCTCCAGAAAAATGTTCTCTTCTCCGGTACGATTTATGAAAACTTACGCTGGGGTGATGCTAATGCAACTGATGAAGAATGTCAGCGTGCCTGTCGCTTAGCCTGTGCAGATGAATTTATTGAACGTTTCCCGGACGGCTACCATACACATATTGAGCAGGGCGGCTCCAACGTTTCCGGTGGTCAGAAACAGAGACTCTGTATCGCAAGAGCACTCCTTAAGAAACCGAAAATCCTGATTCTGGACGACAGCACCAGTGCAGTTGATACTGCTACTGATGCCAAAATCAGAAATGCTTTTGCAGCGGAGATTCCAAATACAACAAAACTCATCATTGCGCAGCGTATTTCTTCCGTACAGAATGCAGACCGTATCCTTGTATTGAACGATGGTATTGTGAACGGATTCGATACACACGAAAACTTATTAGCAAATAACGCTATTTACCGTGAAGTCTATGAAGCACAGACCTCCGGCAGTGGCGACTTCGATGAAGGAGGTGCAGCATAATGGCTCCAGGACGCGGTCCAAGAGGACCTTTACCAAAAGTACAAAATCCGGGTAAGCTTCTTGCCCGTATTCTTAAGTACATCGGTCAAAAATATGCGGTACATTTCGCAATTGTTCTGATTTGTATCCTCATATCCGTATTAGCCAGTGTACAGGGTACGAAATTTATCCAGACATTAATTGATGATTATATTATACCTTTGACACAACAGAGCAATCCTGATTTTTCAGAGCTTGCACATGCAATCGGACGTGTTGCATGCTTCTACGCGGCCGGTGTCATTGCTTCCTACACTCAGGCGCGTTTAATGGTAACTATTACACAAGGTGTACAAAAAGGCCTTCGTAATGACTTATTTAACCACATGGAAAGCCTTCCGATTAAATATTTTGATACACATGCACACGGAGATATCATGTCTATCTACACAAACGACATTGATTCCCTCCGCCAGTTAGTATCACAGGCAATTCCGCAGGTATTCAACAGCGTCATCACGATTGTCAGTGTTCTTACCATGATGTTTGTTTTAAGTGTTCCGCTTACCTTTGTATCACTCGCTATGGTAGGCATCAATATTTTTGCCAGCAAAAAAGTTGGTTCTTTAAGTTCCAAATACTTTATTGCCCAGCAGAAATCACTCGGTGCATTAAACGGCTATATCGAAGAAATGGTAGAAGGCCAGAAGGTTGTAAAAGTATTCACACACGAAGAAAAATGTATCGAAGATTTCAATGCTCTGAACGAACAGCTTTGTGAAAGTGCCAAAAACGCAAATAAATTCGGTAATATTTTAGGTCCAATCAATGCACAGCTCGGCAACTTAAGTTATGTTGTAATTGCCTCTCTCGGCGGTGCACTTGCCTTAAACGGCTTCGGAGGATTTACAATCGGTAGTCTTGCCAGCTTCTTAACCTATAATAAGAGCTTTAATATGCCGATTAACCAGTTAAGCCAGCAGTTAAGCAGTGTTATCATGGCTTTGGCAGGCTGTGAACGTATTTTTGCTTTATTAGATGAAGAACCGGAAACAGATGACGGCTACGTTACTTTGGTAAATGCGAAACTTGACGGTGACAAATTAGTAGAGACAAACGAACATACCGGACTTTGGGCATGGAAACATATTCACCAGTCAGACGGTTCCGTAGACTATGTCGAATTAAAAGGTGATGTTACTTTTGATGATGTCGATTTCGGTTATACCGATGACAAAATCGTACTGCACAACATCAAGATGTTCGCTACACCGGGTCAGAAAATTGCATTTGTCGGCAGTACCGGTGCAGGTAAAACGACAATTACAAACCTGATTAACCGTTTCTACGATATCGCAGACGGCAAAATCCGTTATGACGGTATCAATATTAACAAGATTAAAAAAGCTGATTTACGCCGCTCTCTCGGCATTGTATTACAGGATACAAACCTCTTTACCGGAACCGTTATGGAAAATATCCGTTACGGAAAACTGGATGCAACAGATGAGGAAGTTTATGCAGCAGCAAAGCTTGCCAATGCCGACACCTTTATCCGCCAGTTGCCGGAAGGTTACAATACTGTATTAACCGGAAACGGAGCTAATTTAAGTCAGGGACAGCGTCAGCTTCTTGCTATCGCACGTGCTGCAATTGCAGACCCTCCGGTATTGATTTTAGACGAAGCTACTTCTTCTATCGACACCAGAACAGAGAAAATCGTTCAGGACGGTATGGATAAGCTAATGCACGGACGTACTACTTTCGTTATCGCACACCGCTTATCAACCGTTAAAAACAGTGCCTGTATTATGGTTTTGGAACAGGGACGCATTATTGAACGTGGTAACCACGATGAACTGATTGCAGAAAAAGGCAGATATTACCAGTTATATACCGGTAATCTGGCAGAAGAATAAAAAATAATGCAGAAACGTTGCAAAATCAGTAGTTTTTGATTATAATTGCTCTGTAATTTTATAATTGAATGGAGACAACTATGATTATCGGAACAACCAAAGAGCTCAAAAATCACGAATACCGCGTTGGTCTGACACCGGACAACGTATTATCTTATGTAAATGACGGTCATACCGTTTATGTAGAAACACATGCCGGAGAAGGGGCTGGCTTTAGCGACGAAATGTATGCAGAAGCCGGAGCCACTATTCTTGATACTCCGCAGGAAGTCTTTGCAAAAGCAGACATGATTGTAAAGGTCAAAGAACCTGAAGCCTGCGAATATGATTTATTAAGAGAAGGACAGATTTTATACACTTACCTTCATCTTGCACCTAATCCGGAACTTACAAAAACTTTAGTAGAACGCGGGGTCAAAGCAGTTGCATTTGAGACGATTACCGATTCTGACGGCAATCTCCCGTGCTTACGCCCTATGAGCCAGATTGCAGGTCGTTTAAGCATTCAGGAAGGTGCAAAATATCTGGAAAAGAACTTCGGCGGTCGCGGTATCCTACTGGGCGGTGTTCCTGGTGTAGAACGCGGTAAAATTGTTATTATTGGTGGCGGTATTGCAGGAACTTACGCTGCCAAAGCGGCTGTCGGTATTGATGCACAGGTTACACTGCTTGACATTGATTTAAACCGTCTGTCTTACTTAGAAGATGTATTTGGTGCTTCCGTTACAACCCTTTACAGCACAGAAGCAAATATCCGCAAATCACTGGCAGAGGCTGACTTAGTCATTGGCTCTGTCTTAATTCCGGGTGGCAAAACGCCAAAATTAATTCGTAGAGAACATCTTGCCCTTATGAAAAAAGGTGCTGTCATTGTGGACATTGCCATTGATCAGGGTGGCTGTTGCGAGTCCTCTCATGTAACTACACATGCAGAACCGGTCTTCATTGAAGACGGCATTGTTCATTACTGTGTCGGCAATATGCCGGGTGCAGTACCACACACTTCTACGATTGCTCTGGCAAATGCAACTTACAAGTACGGAAGAATGATTGCAAATCTCGGACTTGAAAATGCCGTAAAAAAAGATGCCGGACTGGCAAACGGTGTCAATATTTATCAGCATAAATGTACCAACAAAAACGTGGCTGACAGCTTAAATTTAGAATATACAGATTTATTTACGCTCATCGGCTAACCAACAAAAAAGGTTTCTCATCCATGTCACTAAATGAATGAGAAACCTTTTTTTATAAGATGTTCAATAGTATGCACTCGCTCAAAAATACCGCGATACATGCTGCCACCGCCACGGTTGTAAGACTTTTCCCCTTCCACGCAAATAGAACAGCTGTCCCAAATCCTATAGCAGCAGAAATTACCGAATCTGTTGCATGTAAAATTGCAGGAACGGTCATCGCCGAAAGTACTGCAAACGGTATATAATGTAAAAACGATTTGATAAACCGGTTTTCAATTTTCTGATGAATGAGCGCAAACGGCACGGCACGAATCAGATAAGTTGAACCTGCCATCACTGCCAGATATATAAAAAAGCTCTTTACTTCCATTTCGTTCCCCTCTTTTCGTATGTGTTGCAGGCTTCATTTGTGTTCTCTTCTTCCAACGGGAAAAAAAACGCACCTGTGAGTGCTGCTGCAATCGCACAAATGCTGACTGCCAATCCGGAAGATACCTGTGCTAAAAACGGCACATAATAAAACAGACAACTTAATCCCACCGCCAGCAATACAACGATTACCACCGCTTTACTCTCTTTCATTCCCGGTACCACAATTGCGACAAACATTCCATAAATTGCAACTCCCAGTGCACTCATCAGCCGTTGCGGAAGTACATTTCCAAGCAATGCCCCCGCTAACGTTCCAAACGTCCACCCAAGATACGGCATTGTCATAAGTCCTGCAAAAAAGGAACGGCTTACTTCCTTTTCTGCACTCGCCACTGCAAAAATTTCATCTGTCATCATAAATCCAAACAGCCACCGCCAGATTCCTTTCAATTTCTCGTCTGTCTTCTGCGACAGAGAAATCGACATAAATGAATACCGAATATTAATCGTCAACTGTGATATAAGCATTTCCATATACTGCCCCGGATGAAGCATTGTCCCGATGCCGGCAAACTGTCCCGCTGATGTAACTGTTGTCATAGAGATCAACACCGCCTGCCACCACTGAAAACCGTAAGAAACTGCTATAATACCGAATGTAAAAGACACCGACAGATAACCCAGTCCAATCGGAACACCTGCCTTAATTCCTCTGATGTATGTTTCCATTTCAAAACCTCTTTCCTGCGACTACTCTTTCTGAAATGCCAGACGCTCTTCACCATTTTCCAAATGAATAATTCCACAATAAGAAAAGCCGTTTTTCTTCAGCATATTCTGCATTACAACATTATCCCTGTGCGTATCAATCTTCACATTTCCAAACTGCTCGTATGCCCACTGAATACAAAAACTCCCTACCCCCTTCTGTCTGCCTGCAGAGGCAATACGATGTACCACGGCATATTTCCGATCATTCTGCCATGTCCCCTCGTAGATCACCTGATAGGTCGGGTCATCCTCCACTGCAAAATAAAAAACACCCAGTATCTCATCATTTTCTACACATACATAGCTTTTCTCCTCCTGTATATCCTTCTCCACGCGTTTTTGCGGAGGATTCGTTTTCTTCCACTGATTCGGATTACCATGCTCTGCCATAAATGCTCTCGCATATGCATAAATTTCCAGAACCTCTTCTAATTCTTCCGGTCTTGTTTTACGAATTTCCATCTTTTATTCTGTTCCCTTCAAATTTACTGATTCCGGTATCAATTCTGCATACCATGCTTCCGGAATTTCATCCCTGTCAATAAAACAATTAATCTCTTGTTGCAAAATCGCTCCTGTAACCTTAACTAACTGTTCTGCGTCACATAAAATACACTCAGCGTCCCCAAAGCGTGCCTTTTTGGCTGCACCGGTCATATAATAGCCCGTTTCCATTTTATCGAAACTCTCTGAAATGTGTGCCAAAACCGGATTATAATGACGATACACTGCAGTCTCTTTTAAGCTTCCATCCGGCATTTTAATCTGAAAAACAGTTGGTTCTGCTGTCAAACGCTCCGGCACATCATAAACCTCTTCAATCGCATGAATAAATGTATTCCGAATGTGCGTTACTCCCACCAATAAAATCTTAGCCTTAATATGGTACAAACGCTCCCAGCACCCGCCCGGCTGGCATGGTGTAGTAACATTCTCTTCTCCTTTTATATACTCCGCCGCATTTGGACCATATGCAGCAATACTGTGTGTTGGATGCAATGAGCGCACAACCCCCTGTCTCTGTCTGAAAATGTTTGGAATAATTCCAACACATGCCGGTTCTGTCTGTGGGTCAAAAACACAATGTTCTGCACTCATCTGTGCCCATGTATGTGTAGGTGTCATAAAGAGTCCATCTGCAAAGTATTCCATAAAAGCATCGACTACCGTATCCGCACCACCTTCCACATCTCCAATTGATTTCATTGAAGAATGTACCATTACTGCGTCCGTATTTTCTAATCCCATCTCTGCTAAATATTTTTTTAAATCTTCTTTTGTGTACACGTTGTAAAATACTCCATTCCGCTGTTTTACACCGTACAACAGTTTTCTCATTCTGTTAGCCGGTAAACGCTCTTCCTTTGATAATATGCTCATTCTATCATTTTACTTTGTTGAATACAATCCCCGAAACAGAATCATATTTAGCACAATTTTTTTTGAAAAAAATGGTCAAATTTCATTACTTTTTTACTTTACATCGTTACGTAAATTCACTATTATAATAAATATTCAAAGTCAAAAAATGACTCCCGAAGAGTAAGACAAGGTGGATTACATGACAGACATAAAAATCAAAAAAATGACAACAACTGCCTTATTCATGGCATTAACCTGTATTTCAACCATGATTATAAAATTACCGACACCCGGCACGGGTGGCTATGTCCATTTCGGCGATGCTTTTGTCATCCTCTCCGGTATCCTTTTAGGTCCTGCTTTTGGTGCAGTTGCCGGTGGTATCGGCTCTGCCTTGGCAGATTTACTCAGTGGATATTTTACTTATGTACCGATTACTTTAATTGTAAAAGCCTCTATAGCATCAGGAGTTGGTCTCATTTATCATCGTTTTACAAAAAAAATACATAATCCTATTATAAAATTTGCCTTTTGTGGTATTTATGCAACACTGCTAGTTGCAGGCGGATATTTATTTTTTGAGTTATTTATGTATGGAAGTGCCGCACTTGCAAACATCCCCGCTAATATCGGACAAGGAATTTCCGGTCTCATTATTTCCATAATAGTCCTTCCGATTCTGCAAAAACTCCCTAACATAAAGGATAATTAAACATTTTTTAGTTTACACTATATACATAAAACAATTCTTACTGATAAAGTAAAAATCGTTAAAAGAATTAAAGGAAGTACATTATGATTGATTTTAAACCTATCAAAATTGAAGAAAAAGATTTATATCTGCAATATCTGTTAGACGGAAGCGAACGCAGCTGTGAATACTCTTTTGTAAATCTATATCTGTGGGGACGACAGAATGCCGCTATCCTTCACAACCATATTGTATTATTTTCGCAATTTAACCGAAAAAGTGTCTATCCATATCCGGTTGGAAATGCAGATAAAAAACCTGTTTTAGATGCCATTATCGCAGATGCAAAAGAACGCGGCATTCCTTGCCGCATCACAAGCCTTTCTGCTGAAGCCAAAGAAACCTTAGAAACGCTCTATCCCGGCATGTTTCATTTTCATTGTGACCGTGATGGGTTTGATTATGTTTATGCAATTGACGATTTAGCCGATTTGCCCGGAAAAAAATATCAAAAGAAGAGAAATCACTGCAACCGTTTTAAATCCGACTATCCAAATTATCATGTAGAACCGCTTACCGATGCTAATCTATACAAAGTACGCGAAATGTTGGATGCCTGGTACCAGAATAAACTTCAAGAGAATCCTGAAACAGATTTTCTCATGGAGCAAATTGCCCTTAATAAAGCTTTTAAAGCCTATCATGCCTTAAATCTGGATGGGCTCGTACTTTTTGATAATGAAAAAGTGCTTGGATTTACAATAGGAAGCCGCCTTTCTCACGACACTTTTGACATTCACTTTGAGAAAGCATGGGGGGACGTAAATGGTGCCTATGCAATTATCAACTATGAATTTTCCCGTTATTTAAGAGAAAAACATTCCGATATACGCTTTTTGAACCGTGAAGATGATATGGGAATTGAAGGCTTACGTATTGCCAAAGAACGATACTTTCCACATCATATGGTTGAAAAATGCTGGGCACATTTAGTGGAGGAAGAATATGACTATTAGCAATCCCCATGTTTCACAAATCCCGGCACTCCGCGCCTTATGGAAAGAAGCTTTTTCTGATACAGATGAATTTTTAGACCTTTTTTTTCGAAAAGCTTTTTATCCCGGCCGTTGTCGCTGTATTTTCAATAATACACAAATCGTTGCAGCACTTTATTGGTTCGACTGCCAATATGAGAATCAACCGATTGCCTATATTTATGCCGTTGCAACTGCGAAATCATACCGCGGACAGGGATTATGCCAAAAACTTTTAACTGACACGCACCATTATCTCACTGCTCTCGGTTATAGCGGTGCCTTACTTGTTCCCGGAAATGAAACTCTTTTTTCCTTGTACCATAAAATGGGTTATAACATCTGTAGTACCATCAAGCAGTTTGAATGTAATGCCACATTAGAAGAACTTCCATTTTACAAGATTGCTTCTTTTGAATATGCTAAACTCCGAAAAGAGCTTTTACCAAAAAGAAGCGTTTTACAGGAAAATGAAAATTTAGACTTTTTACAAACACAAATGAATTTTTACATGGGTCCAGGTTTCCTACTCGCGGCACATGGTGAAAACAATACTCTATACGGTGCAGAACTACTTGGTGATATTAGCATTGCCCCTGCCATTACACATTCTCTGGGCTATACAAAAGGTATTTTTCGAACCGCCGGAAGCGGAAAACCTTTTGCGATGTATTATCCGCTTGGAAACAATGCTCTCACACCACCTTCCTATTTTGCATTTGCCTTTGACTGAGCAACCAGACAAAATGTTTATAAAAAGGCTGAACATAAAAAATCACATTTCTGACAGACGATAAAGTAGTATTTCAAGCTTTTTGATACGATAACCTAAAATCCAGCTGCATATAAACACTTACGTAATAATCTTGGTTTTTTAATCCACATTATAGTAAACCAGCCTTTTTTATAAATATTTTGTCTAATTTTCCGGGGTTTCGACAGATGCCATAGTATCTGCTGCTTCTACAATCGCAGGGCCACTTGAAAATGCTTCTTTATTATCTGCCACTTCATGTGGGTCTTCATATTCCTTCTTCTCTTCGTCTCCCCAAAGCGAATCGTATTCCTCTTTCTTTCTCCGTTGTACCATCGCACCGATACTCTTTGCTGTCTGATACAACTCCATACTGTATTCCATCAGCTTCTTTTCATCCGTTGCCGGAACAATCGCACCTTTCATGAGGCGGCGCGCTACCTCCATGACCTTCATCTCATTCTCAGCATATTCTTTCATTGCATCCCCCTGCTGCTCTGCAACAAGCGCATTCACCTGTGCCGTCCACTGGGTCAACAATCCGTCCATGTACTCCTGATATTCTGCCTGCTTTTTGTCGAGTGCATCTATCGTCAGTTCTAATGTAGCAGCTTCTTCCGAAAAGGCATCTTTCGCCTCCTGCGAATGTTGCATCTTCTTCTCTAATTCCTGCTTCCGCTGTGCGAGAATCATTTTCTGTTCCTGATATTCCTTTATCTGCGTACTGTATACAGACCTTGCTTCTCCAATCTTCATATGTACCTCCATTCCGCAGACGCTTTGCGTCGAAAAATGCGAGCCAAATGTCCGATTCCTCTATGCGACAATGCTACTCTATGCCTTTTTATATCCTGGATTCGCTCGCAAATCCTAGTCTCTCTATTCTCATTATAAACATATCTGTTCTATTTTTCTATATATTTTAATGTATTTTTTGACAAAGAGTCACCGCTGCTACTTCTCCGCAGCCAGCGGTATCGCTTTGCAATTAATTTCTTGTCCGCGAGGTGCGCATCCTGCACGGAGTGCTTTTTATTTCATAGGAAAGTCAGTCACTTTCATTCGTTAATTCAACAAGCTCTTTCCTATGAAATAAAAAACAACTAAAAATCGCTCTAAAGTGATTCTTAGTTGTCTCTTCAGATTGTAAGCTCCTATAAATAAATGGGTCGAAGCACATCAAAGTCCTATTTGACTAAATTTCCCTCATAGTTCACATTCTTAAAAATGGTAGTAGCTATCTCTGCCGTATCAAACGGCTTTGCCTCTTTTATCTCCGTATTATACTCACTATATTCAGTCATACCATTTTCAGAAATTGCCAGAATCAGACCATCATACTCTGCCGGCACAACCGCTGTTAATGTCATATAAACCGTATAATCTTCTTGATAGCTATTACCACTCCATTCTGCGTTATTCCAGTTTCCGGTCATGCTTTTTCCATTTGATATATGATATGTGGTATCATCAATCGAAATATCGGTCTCAAACAAGTATTCAGAAACTTCTCCGGTAAGGTCCGCATCCGGAAATACTGTTCCAGTATATGCATCTACAAAATAGAAATTTTTAAATGTGATATTATCCCAAAAATCAACGTATGAGTTAAAATCTCCTTTCCATGTTCCTGCCATTTCATAGGTAACCGTATAAGTTACATTCCCGTTCTCATCCGGCACACTTACCTCAATAACAGGTTCTGCATAAACTGCTTCCACCTGTCTTACTTTAACATACTCTTCTGACCATACAATGCCATCATAGTCAGTTGCATAAGAATAAACCGGATAATCATCCTGCATAAATGAAACGGTTACTTATTCCCTGCTTATCTGCAATATCCCTGAAGATACCACACAGTTTTCAGTATATCCCTCTCTGCACATTTTTGTCAAGAAGACAGAACGCTATGTTTGCTCTTGTGTAATTATTCATCCTTCCCCTCAATACATCCGCAAAACCGCACGTTTCACGTGCTTTCTTGTCATTACATTACCAAACTTTTATACCACCCAATTATCACAACTATTCAGCCTTAAAGAAAAATAAAGTGCCTTCCACCATTACATAGCTGAACTATAAACTATAAAATTCAAGTACGCTGCAAAGGTCAGCCAAATCAGATATGGAATATTTAGATATGCTGCCACCTTACTAATCACCCCAAAGCGCAAAATCATAATAAGTACCAGAATCCATAGTAATACAAGCCACAAAAGCGAAAAACCATACCACCGGAAATTAAAGAAAAATGTCGGCCACAAGAAATTCACCAAAAGCTGTAGTCTATATATGCGCAAAGCACGTTCCTTCTCACTTTCATTCCCCTCTGCACGCCAAATCAGATATGACGATATTCCCATCAACGTATATAGAATTGTCCAGACTACCGGAAAAATCCATGCCGGCGGTGACAAGGACGACTTTTCTGTCATTCCAAACATTTCCATGCCTCCACCAGTCAAAAAACTTGACAATGTACCTGTCAGTAACGGAATCGCAATGCTGATTAATAATGATTTCTTACTCTGCTTCATCTCATCCATACTCTTTTTATTTATTTCTATGATTTTTCTGTCTGAAATATGTCGCTATTCTCTTCCATGGTCTTTTTAATAGCTAAAATATTCTAATGAAACAAAACACCTTTATGTGTACTCCATATTATATAGGAAAATTTTGTAAACACCTCTCCAATCTGCTTCTTGTGAAAACCTCCCACATAAGTTACAATATAAAAGTATATAATTTCTTATAAAAGATTTGCAAAGGAAGACAATGATATGGATGTACTTGAATACAGCAATGCACTAAAACTCGGAAAAAGACAATACCAGAGCGACCTTTCTAAAAACCTAACACCTTACCTGCCTGTTTTAGATGAAATCACACAAGATGCCGACATTGTATCAGAAGTAAATCTCGGAACAATGACAATTCCGCTTGAGCAGGTTGTCGGAACCAAGACAATGGGCAGACGAGAAGCTTTTTCCAGTAACTTTATGCCTCTATTAGATGCCAATACAGAATTTGGTATTAAATGGTGCAATCTTTATGAATATCAGATAAATCATGGGATTGATGATCCTATTCTTGTTTATGAATATATGAACCGGTTTTATGTACAGGAAGGTAATAAACGTGTCAGTGTCATGAAATTTTTAGGTGCCTATAATATTAACGCTACTGTTATACGTCTTTTGCCACGCCGTAATGACAAACCTGAAATCCGCATTTACTATGAATTTCTGGATTTCTATCGTTTGACTGCCAATTATGGTATCCACTTTACCGAAGAAGGGAAATATACCCGTCTGTTAAAAGCTATGAATATTGCCACGAATAAGCCTATGGATAAAGAAGAACAGAAAACCTTCAGCCGTGTATCTGAGCTTTTCTTCTATGTATTCAATGCCTGCTTTGCCAATACTCATACCCTTTCTGTATCTGATGCTTTTCTAAAATATATTGAATTTTACAGTTATCCGGTTGTCAAAGAACGGACAGAAAGTCAGATGAGAAAAGATTTTCGCAAATTTGAAGACGAATTGCTTCTGGCGGCACGCGGTAATCAAATTAAACTTGTTATGCAGCCGGAGGCAAAAGAACGCTCCGGTGGCTTAAAACTGTTAAACTGGCTTCGTCCTACCGGCAAAATCGAACCGGAAATGCTGAAAATTGCATTTATTTATCCAAAAACTGCTGAAAGCTCCCGTTGGACTTATGGACATGAGCTTGGACGCGTTCATTTAGAAGACAGCTTTTATGGTAAATTAAAAACTTGTGTTTATGACCATGCTGACAGTGACGAAGAAGTACGTCATGCTATCCAACATGCGATTTCAGACAACTGCAATGTTATTTTCGCAACCGGTCCGCAGATGGCTACGGAATGTGTGAAAGCAGCCGTACAACACCCTGAGGTACGTATTTTCAACTGTTCTGTCAATATGTCCTACTCTTCCATCTGCAACTACTATCCGCGTATGTTTGAGCCAAAGTTCCTTATGGGTGCTCTTGCTGCTGCTATGAGTAAAACTGACAGCATCGGCTATCTTGCCGACTATCCGATTTACGGAATGGTCGCCAATATCAACGCGTTTGCTCTGGGTGCTACCATGATTAACCCGAGAATAAAAATATACTTAAACTGGTCCGGACTTGCAGAAAACGAAAATACAATTCAATGGAATGATGATATACATATTATTTCCGGTGCAGACATGATTGTTCCGAAAAATGCTTCGCGTGAATATGGTCTTTATCACAAAACTGCTGATGGTAAAATTGAAAATCTTGCAATGGCATTCTGCCACTGGGGCAGATTTTATGAAAAAATCATCCGACAGATTTGTTCCGGCACAGACAACACAAAAGAATCCAAAGGTGAAAAAGCCAATAACTTCTGGTGGGGTATGTCTGCCGATATTATTGATATCATCTATGCCAATGACTTACCAAACGGAACACGTCGTCTTGTAAATTTTTTAAGCAGTTCTATCCAAAACGATATTTTCCATCCGTTTGCCGGAAGGGTTCTCGCCCAAGGAAACCGCCTTATCAGCGAGGAAAATAATGAACTGCCACTTATGGATATCATTCAGATGAACTGGCTGGCCAATAACATTATCGGTGAAATTCCACCACTTGAAGCCTTCAAACCAGAAGCACAGGCATTAATTCGACTGCATGGTGTAAAATCAGAATGAAAGTAAGCTAAAAATATGAAAATATTTATGGAGAAATCAGAATATGAAAATACTTGTATTAGCTGACCAGGAGTCAAAATCGCTATATGATTTTTATTCTCCCGAAAAATTATCCGATGTAGAACTCATCATTGCTTGTGGCGACTTAAAGCCCGGTTATCTCGAGTTTTTCGCTACAATGGGAAATGTACCTGTTGTGTACGTGTATGGCAATCATGATAAATGGGCTGGCAGCAAGCGTGCCGGAGGATGCGTCTGTCTGGAAGATAATATTTTTGAATATAAAGGTATCCGCATTTTAGGCCTGGGTGGCTCTATGCGTTATCAATCCGGAGTGTCCGGACAATATAACGAACTGGAAATGCGACGCAGAATTTCCAAACTTCACTGGAAACTTTTCAAAAATAAAGGATTTGACATTCTTGTGACACATGCACCTGCCTATGGTGTCAATGATATGGATGACCTGCCACATCAGGGATTCGAATGTTTTTTAGAATTAATCCAAAAATATCAGCCTAAGTTCTTCATACACGGACATGTACACGCAAATTATGGTACACAATTCAAACGTGAGGACAAGCTTGGAAATACTACTGTTATCAATGCATTTGAACATTACTTTATCGAATATCCGGGCTAAACAGTAAAAACTTCATTACTGCAAAAAATTCCCGCAGCATATTGTTCGGCAGATACAACTTTGTGGTATCTGCCGCAATACCGCATACCTTCTCCATACCTTGCTTTTCTGCTATCCTAACTGCTCGAAATACATGGAAATTATTCGTTACAATTCCTACAGAAGCATTCTGTTCTATCATTTTCCTGCTATTTGAAATATTCTGGGCTGTTGTTGCCGATTCCGTCTCCAAAAGCAGCCGTTCCTCTGAAATTCCATGTTTCATAAGATAATCTGCCATTCCCACTGCTTCCACAAATGGTTCGTTATGTCCCTGCCCGCCCGATAAAATACACTTTGTATCCGGATTTTCTTCCAGATATGCAATTGCTTCCTCCAAACGGAACTTTAAAACAACACTCGGACCATTTTCATAAACCTGTGCACCCAGTACAATAATATAATCAAGATTCGGTTCTCCATGCTCCGCAAAACCACTCAACACAAAACCCTCAATGTCCTCAAACGGGTGTGTAAAGCCATAACATTTACTTCTGCTGTCACAATAAATACAGCCATGTGAACATCCGCGATAAATATTCATACCATTATTGGTAGACAAAATTCCTTTTGCTTGTACAAAATGCATCTGTTGTTTCCTCGATTAATTCTTCAAGAACATTTGTTCTGTTTTTAAATCTATCACACTACAATTGAAAATACAAGACTATTTTCTTCTCTTAAAAACGTGCGCCGCAAGGCGCACAACCAAAAAGACGAGCCGGACAATGTCCGTACTCGTCTTTATTAAGCCCTTAGCTATTGTACTTATTAGTTCTCATTCATCTTTGCTAATTTTGCTGTCTGGTCAGCTGCGATACATGCATCGATAATCTCCTGAATATCACCATCCATAATCTTATCCAGCTTATAAAGTGTCAGGTTAATTCTGTGATCGGTCACACGTCCCTGTGGGAAATTATAGGTTCTGATTTTCTCAGAACGATCACCTGTACCAATCTGGCTCTTACGAAGCTCTGCTTCCGCATCATGTGCTTTCTGACATTCAATATCGTACAGCTTTGCACGTAACAAAGCAAATGCTTTCGCTTTATTCTGAAGCTGTGATTTCTCTGTCTGGCTGTATACAACAATACCGGACGGATAATGTGTTAAACGTACTGCAGAGTCCGTTGTGTTGACACACTGACCACCATTACCGGAGGCTCTCATTACGTCAATACGGATATCTTTCTCATCAATCTCTACTTCTACGTCCTCTGCTTCCGGCATTACTGCTACGGAAATCGTAGATGTATGGATACGTCCGCCGGATTCGGTCTCCGGTACACGCTGTACACGATGTACACCGGATTCATATTTCATAACAGAGTATGCACCCTGTCCATTAATCATGAAAGATACACTCTTCATACCGCCGATTCCGGTATCATCTACTTCCATCAGTTCAGTCTTCCAGCGTTTTGATTCTGCATAATGCTGATACATACGGTAAATCTCAGCCGCAAAAAGTGCCGCCTCTTCACCACCTGCACCTGCACGGATTTCTACGATAACATTCTTATCATCATTTGGGTCCTTTGGAAGAAGTAAAATCTTTAATTCATTTTCTAATTCTTCTACACGGTCCTTAGATTCATTCAATTCTTCTTTTGCCAGTTCACGCATTTCCTCATCGGACTCTTCGTCCAGCATTGCAAGAGAATCTTCAATATTCTGCTTACACTGTTTATATTCCTTATAAGCTTCAACAATTGGAGTCAAATCACTCTGCTCCTTCATAAGCTTTCTGAAACGCTCCGGATTATTTGCAACATCCGGTGCACTTAATTCACTCATCAATTCTTCAAATCTAATTAATAAATCTTCTAATCTATCAAACATTGTATATACCTCTCTGCATCTCATTCATATCATCTAGCTTCAAACTACCGGTAACAACACGGTCATTACCTGCCAAATCTTTCATTACACTCACATTTTGAAATCCGGCATGCTTCAATAAATCCGAAACATCCATTCCCTGGTCATGTCCGATTTCAAACATCAGATATCCACCCGGATTTAAATAACTGCCTGCTTCTTCCACAATTCTGCGGTAAAAGAACAAACCATCTTCTTTACCGTCTAATGCATCATATGGTTCAAAATTCTGAACCTCAGGCATAAGCTTCGCAATCTCTTCCGTGCGAATGTATGGTGGATTTGATACTATAATATCATATTTTCCTTTGATATGGTCAAATAAATCGCCGGTTTCAAAGGAAACTGCTACCTGATTCAGTTTTGCATTTTCTTTTGCCACATTAACAGCATGTCTGGAAATATCTGAGGCAAATCCCTCTAATTCCTTGCCATGATGTACGATACTAATGATAATACAGCCTGAACCGGTGCACATATCCAGCACCCGCATACCCGGTTTTGCTACCTTTAAAGCTTCCTCTACCAACGTTTCCGTATCCTGTCTCGGAATCAGTACACTCGAATTCACCTTAAACGTCAGCCCCATGAACTCTGTTTCGCCTACAATATATTGTAGTGGAATATGCTCTGCCCGCTTTTTCAGCACCCACTCATACTCCTCTAATTGTTCTTTTGTAATCTCATCGTTCATATGCATGTAGTAATAGTTACGGTCAATTTTAGCCGCCATCTCCAATAACATCCATGCATCCGTTTTCACATCTGTAATCCCGGCTGTGGTCAATATTTTTTCACCTAAAGCAACTGCTTCCCGATATGTCATGATGACCTCTCACTCTGTGCCAATCTTCCGGCACTCTCACAAAATTTTAACCTTCTTTACGAATTTCTTCCACGTATACTTTCCAGTCAAACACCGCTTCTACTGATTTGATTGCTACTTCAATCATACTGTCATCCGGCTCTCTTGTAGTAATTTTCTGCAACCACAATCCCGGTTTACTAAGTACATTCACAAAGCAATTATCACTTCTGCCTGCCAAACGGATGAATTCATAAGACACTCCCGCAATAACCGGAATCAGTAATAAACGTAATATAACTTTAAGAATTGCTGAATCCACACGAATCATCATGAAAAACAAGATACTGATTATCATAACGATTAATAAAAAGCTGGTACCGCAACGCTTATGCAGTCTGGAACTCTTACGCACATTTTCTACCGTTAAATCCATTCCGCTCTCGATACAATTAATACATTTGTGTTCTGCTCCATGATACATGTAAACACGTTTAATGTCCTCCATTAACGAAATCAATCCCACATAAGAAATAAAAATCGTTAAACGAATGGCACCTTCTAACAATCCAAGTAAAAGACGTGATTCAATATATCTTTGAAAAAAGGAGGAAATAAAATATGGCAACATCATAAAAATTCCAACTGCCAACACAATCGACAATACAACTGTACCACCCATTGCTGCATCTTCCTTCTTCTTGTCCTTTTTTTTCTGTTCTGCCAGTTCTTCCGGTGTCATATTAGCTTTTTTTGCAATCTCTTTTGCATCTTCTTCCTCTTCAAAAAAAGACGCTGAATAACTCAATGTCTGCATGCCTAACACCATAGAATCTATAAAGTTCAATACACCGCGTATAATTGGCATATTCTTTATTTTCTGATTTTTGACGATTCCTGTATATTCAGAAACCACTACTTCAATTTCTTTATCCGGCTTTCTGACTGCAACGGCACATTTATTCTGATTCTTCATCATAACGCCTTCCATAACAGCCTGTCCGCCAATTCCGGAGTACCTCATACTCATTACTTCCTCTTTTAATCTGAAAAAAGGTTGAGATTAAATTAACCTCAACCTTCTCATGCTTACATTCTATCTTATTTAATACCGTATTTCTTGTTGAACTTATCAATACGTCCGTCAGTTCTAGCAGATTTCTGCTGTCCTGTGTAGAATGGATGACATTTTGAACAGATTTCTACGTGGATAGATTCTTTTGTAGAACCTGTAACAAATGTGTTACCACAGTTACATGTAACGGTTGCCTGATGATAATCTGGATGGATTCCTTCTCTCATTATTTTCACCTCTTTTAATCTTATCGTTTTTAATGTTCCCGCATGTTCTTATTCCCCGGGATGCTAATACATCGCTGTACCCGTATGCCCGATCCGCATATGATACTTATGCAGAGAATATACACGATTCACACTTCTTCGGAAGTGTTGTCCACTGTTCGAAGTCCTTACACAGACTTCTATCCCGATAAACAGCTTAATAAGCATAGCATATAACACTAAGAAACGCAAGTACTTTTTGCTTTTTTATATGATTTTTTAATAAATAATTCTACAGCAGACGGTTTTTCTTTACAACTGCGATATATTCCTTATTATTCTTAGTGCGGGCAAACGCATTTAAAATATTTTCAACCGCTTCATCCGCACGCATACCGTTATATGCTTTGCGCATGATATCCATTGCTTCCTGCTCTTCACTATCCAATAATAAGTCATCCCGTCTGGTACCGGATTTTACAATATCAATAGCAGGGAATACACGTTTTTCAGAAAGTTTTCGGTCTAATACAAGTTCCATATTACCGGTTCCTTTAAATTCCTCGAATACGACATCATCCATTCGGCTTCCGGTATCAACCAATGCTGTTGCCAAAATAGTAAGACTTCCACCCTCACGCATATTTCTGGCTGCACCGAAAAATCTCTTTGGCATATGAAGTGCCGCCGGATCCAAACCGCCTGACAAGGTACGTCCGCTTGGAGCAACAGTTAAGTTGTATGCTCTCGCAAGACGTGTAATACTG
>CAYMTX010000034.1:0-19798 GCA_964393475.1 uncultured Roseburia sp.
GAGTATATGTTTATGCTTAATTGCAGTATGCAGCTTGGGTCATTGCGGAGAATCATTAATCTTAATATCCGTGAGCGTGCATTGAAGCAGGAATTAGAGGAGAAGAACAGTGTCTTAAGTTTTATTTCTTCTTATGTGGTACAGATTTTATGTTGTAATATCAAAAAGCTTGAAATACTAATTAGTCATCTGACAGAAACGTGATTTTTTATGTTCGCTCAAGGTTGTAGCAAATTTCGGCTTTTGTCGGTATAATCACGAACTGCTTTAAATGGCTTGTTTAGTGTTCCTTGCAGACATGTGCTGATAAAACATAATCTGCTGCGGAAATTTGTTTAAAAAAATCCCGGACACATAGTTATCAGTTTCTTACATCCTGTTTGGTGCGCCCGATGATGAATGGACAAAAGCGTTGAATACTATAGATGGCCACTGTTTCTAAAATAAACATTGTTAGGATACATATGATCATGTAACCGAACTGTCCCAGAAAAGGAAGCAGACTAAGTACCAGATTTCCTGTTGCGTGGCAGATGCCTAAAAAACGGCAATTCATATGAGTCACCATAATGATGAGTGAATGCTTTCCAATCGTTATTAATGGCTTCCATGCAGGTAATGCGGCACAGAGACTGATGACAAACATACCGCCACAGTAGGCGGCAGGAAAGTAAAGCCGATAGTCATTGAAAATCATGTTGTTTAAATCAACAGCGTCATTTTTAAATGCAAGATATATATTCAGTGCTAAAAACAAACATGTTAAAACGAGATAGGTACCGGTTTTATGTTCGTTTTTAAAGAACAAGTGATGACTGAAATAGCCCAAAGCTAAAAAGGTGACTGCCATGCCTGCCCGCACGAATACGGATATGAGATAAGCACCTAAGAGGCTTAAATAGCTATCAAAATTAATCGGATAATGATAGTGATAGGTGTTGACAACAAGAACCGAGCAAAGGCAAACTGCAAGGCTTAGCAGGGCTGTCATAAGTAAGGAGGTGTGTTTCCGTATCAAAAGAAAGACCGTTTCGCCGAAAAAGAGAGACGGAAGGAACCATAACACGGAAATACCGTAAAATACTACAGTCTGTAACAAGGCATTCGGAAGATATGTGGCAAAAGTAGAGCGATCTAAAATCGCAGAAAAAATAATACTAAAAATACTAAAGAAAAGGTACGGAACCAGAATAGTCCGTACTTTTTTCTTTATGGTTGTGTCTAATGGTTTTTCATGTGCTCCGGTGTGACTTAAGAGCATACCGGATAAAAGGAAAAATAATGGCATGTGGAAAGAGGAAATCCATTGGCTCATCACAGGTGTTGGAAAGCCGGAATGCCCGAACACGACCAAAATAATACCGATACCTTTTGCCATATCTATGTAAGAAATACGCTTTGTTGTCATTTATATAAACTCCTTGCTGCAAGTCGAAATTTACTTTTTATAAAGAAAGTATAATCGAATTCTGAAAAAGTTGCAACTTAAGAGTGGGAATCTGTTGGCATTGCATTCGGATAAATTTGTTGCAAAGTAGCATCGTCATAGTATTCGTCCATGAGCTGCTGCCATGCAGAAGTAGCAGGTATGCCATTGGAACGTTCGGTACTCCGCATCAGTGCCAATCCGGAAACAATCATATTTACACTCATAAAAATAACGAACACATAAGTAAGTATTTTGCCGGTTTTTACAGGTATTTTTTCAATCGGTTTAGAAATTGCAGGATACAATGCTTTTATCCAGATAACTGCAGCAATACCCCAAAAGAAGCAATACAACAAGTTAATTCGACCGCCCAGATTTAGTGGGTAAGTGCTGTAATCCCAGAATATTTTTCCGAAAACAAGTTCTGTAAAGACACTGCAAATGTATTCATAAGCACCGCCTAAAAAAGTTCCGACTAAGAATAAGAATCCATCGGATTTGTCACGGTAACGGTGAAGGAGCAAAGTGGCGGCGGCAATGGCAAGCCCCCAGACAATACTGAAAGGTCCCCAGACTACACTGCTTCGGCTCATCCATACGCCACCGGTAATACGACAGTAGATGGTTTCGGTGATGTCGCCTAAAAATGCGCCAATCAGGAATAACCATACGATTTTATGAAAACTGCAGCCGGAAGCAAATACAGCGGAACTTTCAGAAGATAAAGAGTCTGCTGCGAAAGTCTTTTTTGCGGTAGGATAAGCTTTTTTGAGACGGGCATCTATACGATTAAAAATCCATCTTTCAAGCTTTGCGGAAATATTGGAAAGCCGGTTATCTACCGCAATCCAATGTTCTTTGTCACGGCTTAGGTCACTGGAAATAGCAAGAGTCGCAAGCATATCAAGAACAAGCAGGATGCTGAGTATAATTAAAATCACATAGCCGAATGTCTTTGGAAACAGGTGAAAAAGACTAAGTGAGAGCGCGTTGCCCCATTTCATGATAACAAAGCCCAAAGCACCCCAAAGCAGTGACATTCTAAGACAGATATAACCATCCAGGTTAAATCGTATGGCAGAGTAATCCCACCATCTCTCGTGATATATTTTTTCGATTAAATGACCGGCAGTCCATTCAAAAATAGTGGCTAAAATGACAGAGCCGATATAGAGCCAGATGCCGTCTAATTCGCTGCCAAATATGCTTAAGAAAACAGCGGAACTACCATAAAGAATACAAAACGGCAGGTTGACAAGGCCTCGGTTGGAAAAATGTTTGCTTTTAATTGCTGCGACAAAGGTTTCTAATATCCATCCGGCGAAGGAGTAGAGAAAAAAGAGCCATAACAATTCTGAATATGTAAATAACATAGGTATATCCTTTCTATCTGGTGAATGGTAAATTTTTGCAGTATATAATAATAGTAGCATTTGATTGAAAAAACAATGAATAATTTATTAAAAATTCTTAAGTTTTCATATGTGTGTTTATAGTACAAAGATACAGATTATGGTATAATGTATAATATAGGTTTATTTTTGTGAGGAAAAAGATGTTATATACGATACCTGATTATTATAAAGAGTTTAAATGCATTGCGGATAAGTGTGAAGACACTTGTTGTGCAGGCTGGCAAATTGTCATTGATGAGCAGTCGCTAAAGCAATATAAAAAAGTACGGGGCAGTTTTATGTGGCGGATGTTACGTTCTGTGGACTGGTTTCATGGCGTATTCCGACAGGATAGGGAAAGAAGATGTGCTTTTTTAAACGAATAGAATTTGTGTGATTTGTATGCGGCTTGTGGCGAGAAGAGTTTATGCAAGACTTGCAGACAGTACCCACGGCATATAGAGGAATTTGAAGGGGTCCGTGAGGTTACACTCTCCATCTCTTGCCCGGAGGTGGCGCGGATTTTGATGACGAGAAAGAATGCAGTGACGTTCCTGTCCTATGAGAAGGAAGGAGAAGAAGAATACGAGGATTTTGACCCGTTTTTCTATTCTATTTTGGAAGAGGCACGTAAGGAAATGATTGCAATTTTGCAGAAACGGGAATTGCCGGTTCGCAAGCGTGTTCTATTAGTCCTTGCTATGGCACATGATATGCAGGGCAGAATTAACCGACAGGAAATGTTTGATTGTTTTTCTGTGATTACAAAATATCAGAGCCAAAAAGCCTATGCATTTGCCGATGAATACCTGGCAGAAGCGGCATGCGGGATTCGCTTAAAAAGCACACAGGAGATGTTTGATAAACTCTATGAGTTGGAACTGCTTTGTAAAGAGTGGGATATGTTGCTTCAGGAATCAGAGGTTACGTTGTATGGTAAAGGTGATAAGTACTACAACGAGATTTCCGATGAATTTTTTGCGTGGGCAAGTGAGAATATAGATGTAGAGATTTGCCTGGAGCAGTTGTTGGTGTATTTTTTATTTACATATTTTCCGGGAGCTGTATATGACGGAGAGATTTATGCAAAGGTGCAGATGGCAGTTTATTGTACATGGATGATTCATGAACTGTGGATGGCACGCTGGCTTAAGAATGGGAAAACGCTGGATGTAGAGGAGATAATCGATTTGGTGTATCGTTTCTCAAGAGAAGTGGAGCATTCCGATGTGAATTTGAAGCGTGTTGAAAAAATAATGGAGAAAAAGTGGTTTTTATAGGAGAAGCGCGGGATGGCGAAGGGGAATAATCAAAAACTGAAATTGTCTTATTTGACTCGGATTATGCTGGAAAAAACGGACGATGAACACGGATTGACTATTCCGCAGATTATCGAGGAATTGGAAAAATATGATGTAAAGGCAGAGCGCAAGAGTCTTTATATGGATTTTGCCGATATGACAGACAAGCTGGGGATTGAGATTATTAAGGAAAAGGTCGGCAAAGAGACCTATTATTATGTGGGGTCCAGAGATTTTGAAGTGGCGGAGATTAAGCTTTTGATTGATGCAATTCAGTCTTCAAAATTTATTACGGAAAAGAAGTCTAATGAGCTGATAAAAAAGGTAAAGGGGTTACTAAGTCAGCATCAGGCAGCAAAACTGCAGCGTCAGGTATTTGTGCATGGCAGAATTAAAACGATGAACGAGAGTATTTATTATAATGTGGATACTCTGCATACGGCAATCGCAGAGAATAGCAGGATTAAGTTCCAGTATTGCGGGTGGTATCCTAATAAAAAACTGGTGCCGCTTAATAATGGAAAGTATTTTACCGTGAGTCCGTGGGCGCTGACTTGGGACGATGAGTATTACTATTTGGTGGCGTTCGACCATTACGAGGAGAAGATTAAACATTATCGTGTAGATAAGATGGCGAATATTTCGCTGTTGAATGAGAAGCGTGGGGGTAAGGAGCTTTTTACGAGTTTTGATGTGGCAGCATATTCTAATGTGAATTTTGGCATGTATCATGGTGAGGTGCGGAAAGTACATATTTCTTTTCCGAATTATATGGTGGGTGTGTTTATTGACCGTTTCGGAACGGACATTTTCATACGCCCGGCAGGTGAAAATCGAAGTGAGATTGCAGTGGATGTGGCTATCAGTAAGCAGTTTTTCGGCTGGATAGCAAGTCTTGGACGCTGGGTGAAAATTGAATCACCGAGTGATGTGGTTGAGCAGATGCGGGAATTTGCAGTGAAACTGATGAAGGTCTACGAGGAGTAGCGGCAGGAGAAAAGAATTATTAATCATACATCTGACTATGATGAAAAGAGGAAATAGTGTGGCGTCTGCGGAATGGAGATAAATATGGGGGCAAAAGAGGAAAAAATATCAAATAAAAACAGCATTATGCGAAAATTTATTTATGGAATATTGGTTCCGCTGGTTGTGATTTTGGCAATCACAGGTATCCTTTTGAATTTTTGCATTACAAATGAAATAGAAACATTACAGAAAAGCAGCCTGCAAACAGAAACAGAATCAGCCACAAGGTTAATCGAAGAATATTTTGAAACATATTTTTCTGTTATTGAAACGACTGCGGCATTACCGGTTGTGCAGGAGGCATTGCTTGAGGTTTCAACAAATGGAGAGTCATTTCGGGAATCTCCGTATCGCGATGAAATAATAGAGGTGTTGGTAGAAATTCAGAAACTGTCACCGGAAGCAATACAGTCCCTCTATATTGCTGATTTTACCACCAGTCAGTATTTGCGCTGGGATGGCAAGACACCGGACGAAGACTGGGATATCACAACCAGACCATATTATTTTCTGGTAAATATGGCAAAGAGTACGATTCTGACATCCGTGTTTCAGAATGTGGCAGGCATAACAGTGGTTTCTGTCAGTACGCCTGTATTTGACCCGGATACCGGGCAGGTAATCGGAAGTGTCAATATTGATTTAGGAATTAATAGTCTGATAGAATCCATGAAAGCTATTACAGTAGGAAGCGATGGCTATGTAATCTTATTTGATTCTATGAATGAAATTATATCGGCAAGAGACGATGAGATTTTATTGAAAAATGTAGATGATGCCGGCTTCTCAGATGAATTGGCTCAAATGATTAAAAATAAAGAAGCAGGAAATATAGAGTTTACATATCATGATGTTTCATACCATGGCAGTGTTGCATTTGTGGACGAACTGGGCGGATGGTGTGTAATGGGAGTTGTACCGGAAGCCGAATTCCATCAGCCAATCAGCAGTATTACGGCAGTTGTCGTTGTCTGTTTCGTGCTATGTATTCTTATCTTGTCTGCATTATGTGTGATGGTTGTCCGCAAGATGATACAACCATTGAAAAAACTGTCCGGTATTGTAGGAGAACTTGCAGAGGGGAATCTGTATGTTGCGTGCAATATGTCCGGCGATGATGAAATAGGCCATCTTGCAGAGGGGGTAAGAGTGCTTGTAAATCGCCTTCAGACCTATATGCTGTATGTTAGTGAATCCTATGAGAAAATGGAACATTTGGCATATACCGATGCACTTACGGGTTTGGGAAGCCGTATGGCATTCAACGAAAAATTAAAGGAATACAGAAGGGCAGAGAAGCTTGCCTGTGTGGTAGCGGATGTCAATAATTTGAAACTGTGCAATGATAAATACGGACATAGTGAAGGAGATAAGATTATTACTGATGCAGCAGATTGTATTTGCGCTGCTTTTGATGCAATCGGAACTTGTTACCGCATTGGAGGAGATGAGTTCTGTGTATTGATTAAGGAAAGTACAAAAGCTGAAATTTTCGGGGCGTTGGAGAAGGTAAAAAGCTTTATTGAAGAAAAGAATCAGAATAGAGAACTACCGTTATCGGTTGCGTTTGGATATGCGATGCGTGAAGGTCTGACGGAAAGTGTGGAAGAACTTTTCAACCGGAGCGATGAGATGATGTACGATACAAAGTATAGAATGAAAAAGGAGTTTTCTGTCTATCGTGAGGAGAAAATCAGTAATTACTTAAATGTCTTAAAAATATTAAAAAATTTTACAGAGAATTATTTCTTTTTATGGGATATTGGCAGAGATGAAGTATGGTTTTTGGATGATGTAGACCATGAGTATGCAGTACATATAAGTGAAAAACCGACGATTACAGTGAAAGAGATGGAAAGATTCGTTCATCCGGCAGATTATCCGATGTTTTCAGAAGACATGGAACGAATTGCAACGGGTAAACAACAGAAGTATAAACGGAACTATCGCTGGATTAACAGAAAAGGTGAGGCGGTATGGGTGAACTGTCGCGGTCAGGTAATTACGGATGATGAAGGAAAGCCATTCTGTATGATTGGAAGAATTTCAGATCAGATGCTTCGCTATTTGTATAATCCTTTGACAAAGCTTTTTAATAAAGAGAAAATGTTGCAGGATTTTGAAGATGGCAATATTTCAAATGGTTATCTTATGCTGGCATCGATTGATAACCTTAATAATATCAATCTGGAGCAGGGCAGAAACCATGGCGACCAAGTAATTAAAAAATGTGCCGAAGTAATGGAGTATAGCGGATTGATACAATATATGTGGCACACAGAGGGAAACTGTTTTGCTTTGTATCTGGAAGTGGAGACGGAAACAGAGGTCGAGAGAATTTATAACAGTCTGTCGGAACAACTGACCGGCATATGTACGATATCTGCAGGAGCCATTTTTGACCATCAGGAGATGTTTGGCTATGTACAGGATTTGTACGCCTGCGCAGAAATGACTTTGGAAAAAGCAAAAGGAAACGGCAAAAAAACATTGCTATTTTTCGAGAAAAAGGATTTGGAGGAACATAAAAAAACAGTACAGATATTTGAAGAACTGCATCAAAGTGTTGAAAATGGATGCAATGGTTTTTATTTGAATTATCAGCCTCTGGTCCGAAGTGGAAATTATCAGATATATGGTGCGGAGGCATTGCTGCGGTATCATTCAAAAACATTGGGAGAGATTTATCCGGATGAATTTATTCCTTTACTGGAACAGTCGAAGCTGATTAATGAAGTAGGATTGTGGATACTTGAAACGGCATTGCGACAGTGCAGTCATTGGCGGAAACGGTTTCCGGAGTTTCATATCAATGTGAATTTCTCTGTCATACAGTTAAGTGCGCCCAATATTGCAGAACAAGTAATTGAGATTCTGAAAAAGACGGGAGTGCCGGGTGAGGCGCTTACCATTGAGCTTACCGAAAGCATTCAGCTTCACGGTGTTCAGTATCTGAATGAAATTTTTAGAGTTTGGCGGGAGGCAGGAATTGAACTTTCCATTGATGATTTTGGAACAGGCTATGCCAGCATGGGTTATTTGAAGGAACTTTGTGTTGCAGAAATCAAAATTGACAGAATGTTTGTGGAAGAAATCGGTGAAGCAACTTATAATTACAGGCTGATTAGCAGTATGATTGATTTTGCCAAACACAATAATATCAGAATTTGCTGTGAAGGGGTTGAAGACATCCGGGAATTGACTGTATTAGAACAACTTGCACCAAATCTGATACAGGGTTATCTGTTTGCAAAACCTTGTGACAAAGAAATGTTTGAACATTCTTTTATTGATGGTAAAGCAGAAGAATACGAGGCATATGTACAGCACATTGAGGAAATCTATCAGTACAAGAGTAACTTAAATGTAATCCATTTTGATGCAAAAGATATTTTGAGGGAAACCGACATGGGACTATGGATTATCCGTATTCGCGAAGCGGAAGCGTATTGTGAAATGCATGTGGATGAAACGATGGAGCACGTGCTCGGTGTAGATAAAAAATACACACCGGCAGAGTGTTATCAGTTTTGGTATAGCAGGATAAAGCCGGAGTATGTAGCGTATGTACAGAAAAATGTGAAGTATATGACAGATGTAGGAAAAGTTGTTCAACTTCAGTATCCATGGATTCATCCACAGCTTGGAGAGGTGATCGTAAGATGCTCCGGAAAGCGGGTAGAAGATTCTGACGGAATGATAACACTAAAAGGTTATCACAGAATAGTAAGTAATATTGAGGAAACGGATAGGGAGTAAAGAGAATAGCATTTCGGTGATGAGTGGATTGCCGGAGTGCTATTTTTGTGTCTTTGTGTTTGGAATTGAGGGGATAATATCATAATGATTATTAGTAAATTAATGATATGCAATTGTAGAATATGATGTTGAAAGTGAGTGAGTTTAGTACTATAATTGTAGTACGAAGAAAAAACGTTGCAGGGAGTGTTCTGCACAGCTGGTATTAGAACTAAAAGTAGTTAAATGCCACGGCAAGAAGTTGCTTTTCTAGAAAACGAAAGGAAAATCAAGGGTTGTGACATGGTTATAAAGTTATTACTAAAAAAACGGAGGATAAATTATGTTTGAAAATGGTTCTGAAATTTTACGTGTAGATTTCCATCTTCACACTAAAACTGACAAGGAATTTGTATATCAGGGAGAGGAAAATTGTTTTGTTAATGATTATGTTGACAAACTTGAAAATGAAAATATAAGGGTTGGTATAATTACTAATCATAATAAGTTTAATGTAGATGAGTATAAAGCTATTAAAAAAGCGGCTAAACGAAGAGGTATTTTTATTTTGCCAGGAGTTGAATTATCAATAAAAGAAGGGTCAAACGGAGTACATACACTAATCGTATTTAATCCTGATGAATGGTTAGCAAATGGACAGGATCACATATCAAGAGCAATAGATTCATTATTTTTGGGTATTGATAATCCCGGAAATGAAAACACAAGGTGTAATGCTGACTTGATTAATGTAATTAGTTTACTTAATGCGTTGAATAAAGACTATTTTATGATTTTTGCACATGTAGAGCAAAAGAGTGGTTTTTGGAATGAGTGTGATGGGGGATTGATTGAAACGTTATCGCATAAACAAGAATTTAAGCAAAGGGTGTTAGCATTTCAGAAGGTTAGAACAAGAGATAAAGCACAAAATGTACGCAATTGGATGGGATATGAGCTTGCAAATGTTGAAGGTTCAGATCCAAAGCAAATATCTGAAATTGGAAAAGGTGAACAGAAATCATATCTAAAAATAGGGGCATTTACATATCACGCAATTAAGTATTCGCTTTGTGACTATGTGAATAGGGTGTACTCGGAAATACCTGAAATAGGTCATGGATATGTGACAGAGATGAAATGTATAGGTGGTAAATTAGAAGGACAAGTTTTTTTGCCATCGCATGAATTAAATACACTCATTGGTATTAGAGGAAGCGGAAAATCCTCTGTGTTAGAGGTGTTGAGGTATGGATTAAATCTTGAAGCAGCAGAACCAGATAATAAATATAAAACAAATTTGGTTAAAACTGCATTGGGTAATGGCGGAAAGATTGAAATAACTGTCATCGACAAGCATAAAACTAAGTACAGAATTTGCAGAATTAGAGAAGAAGAACCGGAAATTTATGATGTAAATAATATAAGAATTCCAGTACAGGTAAATGATATTATCAATAATCCATTATATTTTGGGCAAAAAGATTTGGCATTGACTCGGGCGGGGTATGAAATGGAACTACTAGACAAAATAGTTGGTGCTGCCGCAGTTGATGTTTCGCGAGAAATGAGAGAGGTGAATGCTTTAATAGTAACATATTTAAAAAAGTATGTTGAAGTATCGGATATACCTAATAAAATTGAAGAATTAAATAGTATGAATGCAGAGATTCAACACAGGTTGAAGGTGTTTAAAGAGAAAGGAATTGATGAAAAATTAAAGAAACAAACGACATGTAATACTGATCTATTGAAATTATCAAGTATTCTTAGTAGGTTACAGAATGTTAGAAATATATTGTCAAAAGATTGTGAAATAGACGAGCTGGATGAGCTGAAACTAGATAACTATACTACAGAATATAATCAAGACATTATTACTAAAGCAAATGAACAAATAAGTAAAATCATAGAGATAATCGAAAAAATAGAGAAAGAGGTTGTTGAATTATCTGATACGGTTAATGTTTTGGGTAATATAAAAGAAGAATTAAAAGAAAGGATTGATTCATTAAAGGAAGAATTTGCAGAAATAAAAAGAGAAATTAGTGATGATACTTTAGATGTTGACAGTTATGTACAGTATCAGAAACAACTGACAGCAAATAATGAAGAGATAAAGAATTATATGCTGAAATTAAAGGAAAAAGATTCTATAGAGGAGTTGCTCAGAAAATTTTTCTTAGATAGAAAAAATATATTGAGAAGACAATACGAGTCTTATAAAGTAAGTATAGATGAGATAAATGAGAGACAAGGTGAATTACAGATTAATATAACTTACTTGGGTGACAAGGATAATTTCAGAGATAATCTAACCAAAGAGTTTAAAGGAACAGGAATTACGAATGGTAAGTTTGATGTGCTTATAGAGAAATATGAAGAATTTGCAGATATTATTCAAGATTATGTTTTGGATGACTCGCGACGCATGAAAGAGGAATTAACGGATGCAATGTTTATAAAAACTTCCGCTATTTTAAAAGATAATTATGAATCTCTTTTATCTTATACCACACCAAATAAGATAGAAATTATTTACCATGATAAGCCATTAAGTAAGCATTCGCTTGGACAGAGGGCTTCTGCCTTGGTTTTGTTTATATTAACTCAAAATGATAGTGATTTGATAATAATTGATCAGCCAGAAGATGATTTGGACAATCAAGTGATTTATAAAGAGTTAATACAAACAATTAGGAAAAAGAAAAAAGATATGCAATTTATATTTGCCACACATAATGCCAATATTCCAGTATTGGGAGATGCTGAGAAGGTAGTTGCTACTGAATACGATGCGGAACGTGAAGTGATTAACTTAGAGCAAGGTTCCATAGATAGCGAGATTATACATACAAAAATTGTAGATATAATGGAAGGGGGAGAAGAGGCATTCGAAAAGAGAAAAGAAATATATAATTATTGGTAAAAGATGGTGTGAAAAACTTTGAATAGGTGTGTGGAATATTTACAGATTTGTCTGTGGGTACATATATTATGAAGAATAAACTTTATGATGCAATTGCGGCACTGACTTATAGGAGACTAGAGGCTATAAGTTAGTGCCGTTTCCTTTGCCTTACAAGCACAGCTGTGGGTTCCTGCCGTCAACATATAGGGAATAATTATGAATTACAAATTTATTCTTGACTTTCGTTCAAAGTGTGCTTATCATTATAGATGTACACGAATAATAGAATATAACAGATGAACCTAGGGGATTTTATATTAGTTTCAAAATATAGATACTAGGATTAGATTTAGGTTATTACGTTCTTTGATTTCGTGTCAAAGGACGTTTTTTTATTGTTTAGTGATAAATTCAGAGAAAGGAATTGGAAAAATGGATGATTTAACGAAGTTAAAAACTGCAATTGGGCTTATTATTACGGGGTTATATGAAAAAGAAAGACAGAAGGTAGACGGAGAATATTGTTATAGTAAAAGGCTTCTTCATGGTATTAATATTTTCCAAAGTCTGAATTATAAATATAATCGTAAATATTTTGATTTTAGCAAGATGCATGAGCAATGTTTTATCACAGAATATGCGATGAAGCCGGTTTCACAATGGTTTGAGGGTTGGGAAGATACAGAGGTATTGAAGTTAGAATCGCAGCTCTTCTATAGTATGGATGCACTAGTAGGAGATAGTGGGTTCAATACATTTCATGTTAATGATAATTGCGAAGATTATATTGAGTATTTTGAAAAAGACATCATTGCAGGAGTAGAGCAAAGAGCAGTTTATGATTGTATAAGGGCTTTAAATCAGAGTGAGTATGTATATTTGAGAAAATATCTTATCGAGAATCCAATAGTTAAGATTGAGGATTTGAGAAAATTAAAGATAAAGTACTCACAAAATGATATCGCCTTGTAGGTTATTGAAAATGCATATGAGGAGATAAATGAGGATTGTTTTGTATGTCCTAAATGTGGTTGGACCTTGCAGAAAGAGAAAATCGGTATGAGATGTCAAAGTCGCTCTTGTACTGATGTGAAATATATTCAAGGCGAATTGTGTAGTATTTCCGGAGAATCTGGAATGTTGCGCTTGAGGCGAGGTGTGATGAAATACATAGCGGTTCCGGGAAGGTTAGAATTAGAAATACATAATTATTGCAACAAGTACAAGATTCAAAGTGTGTTGTGGCCTGATATGGATACGTATGACATTCAGATAGTTTTTCCTAATGGAGATGTATGGGCTATTGATGCTAAGGCAATAAGAGAACCTAATTTCTTAAGGGAAAAGATACGACAAGATGGTGGATTTCCTGCGGGAGATTATAAGAAAGGACTTTATGTAATTCCAGACGAGTATGCAGATGAACGTACTGATTATGTTGATATAATCAACAAAGAGTTAGATAAAATAGGAAATTTGAATGTGCGTTGTATCAGATTGCGTGATTTGAAAAAGGAAATTCGAGAGAGGAGTTGAGTATAAATGAAAGATATTAGAAAAAAGTTAAAGCCATACTATCAAGAAAATGGCTCTTTGAAAATGGAGCAATTTATATTGTTTGAGATGGCGATTATGATTGTTGCGCATTTTAAAAGTAATGCTGATCCGAACAAAGGTTATATTTTATTCACTAAATATCAAAATATAGGAAATAGAAATCTTTCTTCGGATTCATTTGTTATTCAAAATGCTAGTGTGTGTTTGAAGAAGTATCGTTCGGAGAAGATATGGAAAGATACTCTTAAACTATATATGAAAGAGGAATACGCCAGAATTCGATTGTTTGATATTGTTGATAACCAGTTTGTTAAAAAGGATACGAATAATATGGTTTATCCTAATCGAGAAGACGATTATATGAGGTATATTACTACTTATAGTAGTTTGAAAAGCAATAAGTATGCAACGCAGGGCGGTTATAAGTATTATAATAAAAACAATGAAGAAAAGAATGTCCATATTGTTTTAGACGAGGATATTGCAGAGAAAATTAGAGAAGTACAAATTGAAGTAATGCCTCGTGAAAAAATAACTTTAAACATTGCTCAGTTGTTGGAATCGGCAGAAGAAATGCAAAAGATATTACCTGGTGATCATTGCATCAATATTCTAAGAAAAAATTTTATTAAAGAAGTTAAAAATGGAAATGTGAAGCTGGCTGAGAACTTAGAGTTGGAGAAAGTTGTAAATATTGTGGGTATGGTTGGTGCTGGTAAGACGACCTTATTAAAAACCATTACTTATTCATTGGATAAGTTGGGAAAATGTGTAGTTATTGTAACGGATACGGTTGCTGAAGTGTTTAACCTATATAAATACTTTCACTCTTTAGGATGTAATTGCAGCCCATTGATTGGTAAAGCAGAACGTGTAAAGTATATCAATCAAATGATTGGCGAGGAATACTACTTAGATGAAGCAGTATCGAAATATTTAACAACGAATTGCTTGATTGATGGATTGGATTTGGCAAATGAGAACGCGGTATCTTTTGGAGAAGAACCTTGTACCAAGTTGGAGAGAGGAAGTCAAAGATATGTGTGTCCATATTTTGATGAATGTCCAACTACTGCAATGCAGAGAGAAGCACTGGAAAGTAATATTGTAATTACTACAGTTGCTGGCTTAGTAATGAGCAGAGTGGGAAAATTGCAAAACATTTTTCTTAAAGAAGTTTTGGAGACGGCAGATGTGGTATTTTATGATGAGTGTGACAGAGTACAAAAGAATTTGGACGACTTATTTACTCCAGCTACAGAATTCAATGCGTTTATAAAAGAGTGTGCAGAAGACTATCATCAGTTTATGTTGGAGTCAAATGCGAAACGTATGGAAAACATTGCAAGTATGTACTATGCAGAATTACAGTCCAAATCACCAATTGTTTTGGCATGTGTTTCGAATGTTGTAAAGGCAGCGAAGAATAGCGGTAGTAAAAATGTATTGTCGAATACCTTTTCTGCGTACACTTTGCTTGACAGTGTTCAGGAGGAAATATCAGAGAATACATATAATGAAATATATAGATTAATGGATTCGAGTAGGGCTGAATTAAGCTCATTATATGATATTATGATGAGCGCCTGTGAAAGTATAAAAACAGATAGATTTGAGAAATTATTAGCAGTATGGCTGAATACGAATGAGCCAGACCTCATTCTGCAAGATGTTAATAATGTTCTTACAGAATATCCAGACAAAAGCGAAAGAGAATTAAAGAAAATTCGAAAAGAGATAGAAAAAAGTAATAAAGAAAAAATTGAACTTCGCAAGAAAATTCAATTAATCATTACATTAATTTTTTTTGATAGATTTGTAATGGATATTAGTGATGCGTACGAAAACGCACAGGATATTGCTATGGGGTATAATGAACTTGTAAGTTTTATCAGAACCCGTTTTACAGCACAACAGGATTATTTGCCGTCGGCATTGATGGGAAATTTGTTCGGAATTAAGTCAACGAAAGATGATGATGTGTTACTGTTTAGGCAATATGCGTATGGAAGAGCGTTATTGACAGATTTACCATATTTACGAGTGAATAGAGCAGGAGCAGCAATAGGGCCACATGTTGTTTTATTATCGGGATCTAGCTATGCAAAAGGTTCATTAGAATATCATGTGAATGCAGATGTAAATTATATTGTTGAAGCAGACGAAGCGGTAAGAGACTTTATTGCAAAAACACAATTTATTGAGCTTGGTATAGAAGAACGAGTGTCTGGAAGTCCACTAGAAGAAAGGGAAGCGATTTTACGAAAGGTTGTAGATAAATGTGCACCTAATATTGTTGCCGAATTGAAAAAAGCAGGTAAGGTACTTCTGGTTGTTAATAGTTTTTCGCAAGCGGAGGTGGTAGCTGAACATTTAAGAACATATTTGCATAAACGAGGTTGCAAAGAAGAAGTATGTGCATTGGTTTCTGATAGAAGTATGGATAAAGGTGACGCAACAAAATATATTCGTCGAGGTGAAGTATATAAATTTGATAAGAATAATGCGAGGGTTTTAGTTGCACCAGCATTAGCGATTGAAAGAGGTCATAATATTGTCGATGAACGTGGACACTCTTCATTGAGTAGTGTCTTCTTCTTGATTCGGCCAATGGGAGTACCGGATGATGTTAAAGAAAAAAGTATTAAAATGAATGGATATATTGCAGCTAAAATGTTTCAATATCAAGGGAATGATATATATGAAAAAAATGCATATGTAAGACATGAGGCGACAAAATTCTGGAATCGAATGAATTTCTCGTCGAAAAGAAGATTGGATAACTTGAGTGACAACGAGATAAAAACAGATTTGGTTGCAACCATGTTTGTCTTGATACTGCAAATTTTTGGACGTTTATGTAGAGTGACAGATGCATCTAAAAATCCACCTACTGTATATTTTGTAGATGGTGCATTTAGAAAGAGAGCAGAAGTAGAAGATGGATTTGATACATTAAACGAATTATATTTATATCTAGCTAATATGTTTTCTGATGTAGAGAGTGGAGAGGTTGCGAAAACGTTGTACGAGCCATTTTTTATAGCTTATGAAGGAGGAATTAGACATGAGTAATAATAGTAATATATATCCTATGGCGTTTGTTCCAAATAACCAAGTAGTATGTAAATTGCATTATATAGGATTTCCTAATGCTTGGAAAGAAAAGCTTATAAAAGTTGAAAAAATAATGAAGCCAAGATGGGATGGAACATATGCTTTGCCAACATATGCGCTAAAAAATAGTCTGGGTGCGTGGCTGGATGGAATAATTGAGATTTCACCGCTTAGATTGAATTCAAATGATGAGATGTGGGCAATTTCATGTGAACAGGAAATAAATACAGAACTGTTATTTGAGCATATAGTGATATGGCTACATTCATATTATTTGGATAATCCTAGGCTATATCCTAATGCTAAGACTGAAATTCAGGAATTGATTAATTCCATGAGTGTTGATGAGTTGAATGGACTTAAGGGACGCAGAGAAGTACATTTGTTTGACGAAAATGGTATTCCGACAGAAAACTATTCTTACTCGGCATTTTCGTTAATGGTTACTAATGCCTTGGTAGGGAAAAGTGTGGAAATTGATGGACATACTGTAATCTTGAATTATGCTGGGAAGAACCAACTAATTTCAGATATTCAGGGAGAGGGGAATAATGTTTATTCGTATGGAGTTTCATTTTCTCTTCAGACGATTCCTCCAGAGAGAAAGTCACTGCTTTTATGCGATTGTAGCATACATAGATGGATACCGGGTAAGTGGCAAGAAAAACCTTATTTGAAAGAGAATGTAATTGCACATGTTTGGGTCGGGAATAATAGAATATATAAACTTCCAATTTGTCAAAGATATAAAAGCGAAGATGTCTATCATTGGCAGGAGCTAGAAGAAAAGTATTATAATCTTTATAATTATAGGTCGCTTCCAACTGCTAGAGAATGGATGGATTCCATAGACGCATATTTGCTTGGTAATATGTGTATCTCATGCTTATATAAAGAGGGAATGGATAAATCAGGATTTACAAAAAAATGTATCGGCACAGGTGTAAGTGTGTCTGAAAAGAAAGATATTTATGACGGTGTGTTGTCATATATCTCAGAGTTAGTATGTCCGGTAGAAGGAGTAGAAAGAGTTAAGTCAAATAAGAGAAAAGCTGCAAGTAAGTTGAAGTTGGATGATATTAAATTCAGTAAAGAACTTAATGATGAACAGAGAATCTCTGTGGCAAATAGAATCAGAGAATGTATTGAGTCAAATCGACTAAATCTCGAAGTTTATTATAGAGATGATGTGGAAGAATGTGCAGATATAATTTTAGATAAACTTCAAAATATATTCCAGAGTACAGAAGATATGATATTTGATATCAGAAAATGCAAACTAGGAATCATAGGGGAAGTGCTGGATAGTTTTGAAGGTGCATCGATTTTAAAACGAATTAAGGAAATTGAAAAGACTATTGATAATGCTACTGAAACTACGGCGTGTATTATATTATTGCCAGGAAAAGACAAGTTTAAGCACGGAGATCCTAAAGACGCAATTCGCTGTGGTTTTGCTTTGAGAAATCGTCTTACTCAATTTATTACGCCATGGAATAGTGTTGATTCGGAAAATGCGTTTGAAAACAAGATTGCTAGTGCCATAGAGGATTTGTGCCGCCAGTTAGGATATGTTAGAGACTTTGATGAAAAAGTAAAGGAAAATGAAGAATCGTTAGCACATACTCCGATAATAGGTATGCATGTAATGACACAGTTAAAGACAATTTATGGTAAAGCTCGTTTTTTGCCTTTATGTGTCGAGTTGGATTATATTACAGGACAAGTTTATGTTGAGTGTGATGCATTTGAACAGGTGCGTGTTCCATATAGAGAAGCTGCCTTTGAATTAGCAAAGTTAAGCTTAGATAAAGACTTTGAGAGAAAATGTGATATTGCTTCAAAAGGCATGCTTAAACAAAAAATGATAATGTGGAAAAATGTGTACAAAAACAATAACTTGTTAGTATTAATTGAAGCAAATGGAAATACACGAGCCCTATGCAATGGGATTACAGATGGACAGATTCAAAAATACACTTATCGAGAGCCATATTGTCCAGAAGAAATAGAGGTTGGAACTAAAGAAAATAGTTATATGCTCAATTTAAATGATTCAAAAGTAAGGTTTGTTAGAATTAGGCGTAATGGCGAAGTGCCGGACTATTTTACTGAGTTGTCAAAGACTAAAGGACACGCAGCTTCAAGTGGTGTGTTTAAGTATGAAAGCGATTATTGGTCAATTGCTGGAAGACCAAATGACAAGGCGTACAAGTCTAGTTACAAAGAAACGACATATAGTAAGCCGCGCCAGAAATTTGCTGAGCGAGATATGATTGAGATATATCCAATTCAATTGCAGAAAGGTGACAATCCGGATGAGTGGGTACATTATACCAATTCATTAAGAGTAGGGGCAATTCAGTATGACGAGGCCACTATTATGCCATTACCAATTCATTTGGCAACGAAACTACAGGAGTATCTTTTGCTTATAAAATAATAAAGGAAAGGAAAAAGAAGATGGAAAGAAATGTTTATTGTACTTGCAAAGAGTTGAAAGCAATAACAATCGGATTTGAGGATGACTTTGAATATTGGGATGTATGCTGTGAATGTGGCAAAAAAAATTGAGGATGGGCACCATTATTATGATTATTATGACGGAGAGGACCATGACGAACTATGGTAAGATAAATTTCAAGGAAGGGATAGATAATATGTTCCCAGTAATAAATCTTAAAGAAACCGGAATTAATCTCAGCGAATTATGGACAAGCGAGGGTTTACAGGTCAATTCATTTTGTCGCCGAAAGCTATTTTGTTTTATTTCGCGAGAAATTATAGAATTTTTCGCAAGAAACAAAAAAATAAATTGATATTTCGCGGAAAATGCCATATAATTTGCGTAAAGAGTAATATACTAATTGCAAAGCGATTGGAGATGAGTGTAGTGAAGAAATGTAAGGAAATTGCAAGTGAATGGGAAGTGCCAGTACGTACAGTAAATGATTGGTGCAAAAAAGGGAAAATTCTAGGTGCTGTAAAAGTTAGTAGAGACTGGCAGATTCCCGATGATGCGGTAAGACCTGCGGATGGTCGTGTATCTTCCGGTAAATATGCAAAGAAAAAGGATGGTAAACCAAGACCTTTGCCAATTGGTATTTCAGATTATGTCCGCGCACAGGGCGAATACTACTATGTAGATAAGACTTTGTTGATTAAGGAATTTCTGGATCAGAAGCCACTGGTTTCTCTGTTTACTAGACCAAGACGTTTTGGAAAGACATTGAACATGGATATGCTTCGTGTATTCTTTGAGATTTCTGACGAGGATACGAGTAAATACCGTATCCTCGTCAGAAATCTCAAAGAATACACG
>CAYMTX010000035.1:0-19745 GCA_964393475.1 uncultured Roseburia sp.
TTCTTCTACTGTAACATCATAAACGTTTCCATTTACGGTAATTGTATAGCTTTTCATTTTATATCCTCCTTGTTTTGCGAAGCAAAATCCGAATCCTATGATGAGGAGAGGATTTAGCCTCCTTGTTTTGCGAAGCAAAATCCCACTCTGCTTGCAGAGTTTATCCTAATGATGAGGAGAGGATTTAGCCTCCTGAAATATGTCTGAACTTTATGTACATTTTAACGTCTGTGAATAGAACGTACTACGAATGAATCAGTAGATGTTCCTTCACTTGCAGCAATTGCCGCTGAAATCACTGCAACCAGTTCTAAATCATCTGTCAGCGGAGCTTCTTCTGTTATAACCGGCTCCGGTTCTCTTGCTGTGACTGCTTCTTCTGTCTTTTTCTTACCAATATTCTGTAAATCTCCGATAAAACGGAAGCAATAAATAATTAAGCTGATAAGAATCAATACTACGAATACGGTTCCCATACCCATTAATGTATTTAATGCTGCTTTTTCCATCTTTTCGCCTAATGTATATACAATATTTACATTAACGTCTGTAACAAGAAGCTGTTCTGCTTCGTAATCATAGTTTAAAACGAACGCAACAACTACCTGTCTTCCCGGATAATTTACATACTGGTCAACTGTAACTGTTTTATTGGCTTTTGCTACTACGAGCTCATCCAAGCCCTGATATTCGCCGAGGTCTGCTGTAGTCTCTATCCAGCCTTCTACCATTTTTAAGGTAAGTTCATCGGTAATCGAAGCTGCGACCATTGCGAGCTCTTCCGTTGAATATGCAGCAAGCTGTTCTACATTTGATACTGCAAGTGTCTCCAAATCACTATAGCTCGTACCATAGTAATCTTCCTTTGCAGGGTCACCACCACATGCACACATTGTTAAAACAGTAATGATAAGACAAAGCAGCAAAGATATTTTCTTCTTCATATACTTCACCTTTCTATTTTGTTCCATGTTTCTTGTCCGGTGTTCCTACACATTTTGTGTAAAGCATCTCGAATGCTGCTACAAGATATTTTCTTGTATCTGCCGGTTCGATGATTAAATCAACATAACCACGTCTGGCTGCTGTAGTCACATCAGACTGTAATTTGCTGTATTCTGCAGCTTTCTCTGCTAATACATCTGCAGATGCATCTGCATACATAATCTTAGCTGCCATATCAGCATCCATCATGCCAACCTTAGCATCTGCCCAGGCATATACTAAATCTGCACCAATAGATTTAGAATTCATTGTAACATATGCGCTGCCAAATGCCTCTCCTACGATTAAGTTCACCTTTGGACAAGTTGCAGCAGCAAATGCTGAAGTCATTCTTGCAAGTGCTTTCGCCAATCTCTTCTCACAACACATACATGCTTTAAAGCCTGTTGTATTAGTGACAGATAATACAGGGATTTCAAAAGCATCACAGAAATTAATGAATTCAGCTGCTTTTTCACATCCTTTTGCAGATAAAACAGCATCAAATTTCTCTACTTCTTTGCCTTCTTCATCATGAATTACTGTACAATTAGCAACTGCACCGACTGTCATTCCGTTTAATTTGATAAAACCAGTTACCATGTCTTTTGCATAGTTTGCTTTTGTCTCAAAGAATACATTGCTGTCAGAGATTTCGCTTAATAAGTATCTTGCGTCTCCCTTCATAGCATCCATGCTTGCACATGCACGATTCAAATCATCTATACAGTCATCTGTATAAATATCACTCTCATTGTTCATCGGGAGCATAGCTACCAATTCGCGAATCTGAGCTAAAATATCATCTTCACTTCCTACTGCATCGATACATCCTGTCTCTTCGCTCTGGAATGCTGCTGATGACGTATCACATTTCTCGATTCTGTTACCATCAATCACATTTGGAGAGTTAATAAACATTTTTCCTTTTGTCTCTTCCATAAATGCAAAATCAGATAATGCAGGAACAACTGCAAGACCACCACCGCAATTACCAAATACAGCACTAATCTGCGGAACAACACCTGATGCCTCAACCTCTTTTGCATAAATCAGACCAAAACCATCTAATGCATCTACTGATTCCTGTAAACGCATGCCTGCACAGTCGATTAATCCAACGACCGGTGCTCCCATCTTCATTGCCATATCATACACAGATGCAATTTTCTTCGCATGCATCTCTCCGATGGTTCCGTTTAAAACGGAAGCGTCCTGGCTGTAAACAAATACCAGACATCCATCAATTAAACCATGACCGGTGATAACACCGTCAGATGGTGTGCTTGTACCTGCAAGATTAAAATCGGTATTTCTTGCGGTTACAAGAGAACCAATTTCCATGAAACTGTTCTCGTCGACTAACTTGAGAATGCGCTGCATTGCCAAGCTATCTTTGTTACTACTCATTCTTTTGCCCTCCATCTATAAAATTTGCAATTTGAAATTAAAATTTTCCAATTTTCGCTACTATAATTGTATCTCTTTCTGTTGTAAATTTCAAGCGTATTGTTAGGTTTTTAACGTAGTCCTTTTGTACTATTTTGTCGTCGTATTCGAAAAAACGTATATTTTCCTTTAAATTCCGCTAAAAAATATTGTCCCAATCATTTTTATACACCACTGAAAGTCTATTTTTTCTATAGAATCTGCGGTTAAAATCTCATACGTCCGGAGCACTTCATCTCCTACTGATATATTCACGCTTCCTATAAATGAATCTGCTTTTACAGGAGCCTCCAGTTCACACTTTACCTGATAGTTCACCTTAATTTCTTCCCCTTTTGTAATCAGAAGTTCCTCTACTCCTTTTGCATCCCCTAGCTTAATATCTGTATAAGTCTTCTCATCAATAAAGCTTCCCTGTCCTTCTTTTACTAAAATAGCACCAATTTTTTCTAAATCAATTTCTACATCAGAAAGATTTACTTTTTCAAAATTATCAATGCCATACTGCATTAATTTTTTACTGTCAGACCACTTATAAGTACGGTTATTCGGCCAGCCACAGGCAAGTAGAGCTACAATATAAGTTCTATCATCCCGCGTCAGTGCCCCTACATAGCAATAACCGGCATTTCCGGTAAAACCGGTTTTTCCGGAAAATGCGCCCTGCATCATATCCAGAAAAGCATTGTGATTCGTTACGGTATAGCTTCTACCGCTTTCAATTTCACAAAAACTATAATTTCGTTCCGCTGTGATAGCCCGAAACTCTTCTTTTTTTTCTGACTGCATGACACAATAACGCATCAACAACGCCAAATCTGAAGCAGTGGTATGGTGAAATCCTTTTTCATTGGTTCCATCCAAACCGTTCGGTGTAATAAAATATGTATCTTTGCAACCAATTTCTCTTGCCTTCTGATTCATTAATCTTGCAAAATCTTCCACGCTTCCTGCAATATGTTCTGCAATGGCAACTGCACAATCATTATACGATTCAAGCATCAGTGCATGTAATAAATCCAACATATAAAAACGTTGACCGGCATTCATTCCAAGATGCACCTTGGGTGCTGAAGCTGCCCTGCTTGATGCTTCTACCACCGCATCCGGCTGACTGTATTCCAAGGCTAAAATACAAGTCAATATTTTCGTTGTACTGGCATTTGCCATAGCATCGGTTCCATTTTTCGCATACAAAATTCTTCCTGAATCTGCATCCATCAACACTGCCGCCCTTGCATACAACTCGTTTTCTTCCGGTGCATTGTCTCTGTTTTTTGCATAACACCCGGTATAAACATTCGTTAACGACAGGCAGATACTTAACAGTATCGCTATTGCATATCTCACTCTTCTCATTCTACGCTTCTTTAATCATTTATTATCAACTAACCATATGCAAAAAAATCCGGGAACATGAACTATTTTCCTCTCGTTCTGTTCCCGGATTTTTAAATATCCATCTTAATTTTTGCTTCTTCTTCCGCTTCCTGCTTAAACTCTTCTACCTGAACCGGATTCAATGATGGCAGTTCATCAATTGACTGTACACCAAAGCTTCTTAAAAACTCTTCCGTCGTTCCGAATAATAACGGTCTGCCAGGTGCATCAAGACGACCTAATTCACAAACCAAATTGTATTCTACGAGTTTACTTACTGCGTGGTCACAAGATACCCCACGGATTTTTTCAATCTCAACTCTTGTAATTGGCTGCTTATATGCGATGATTGACAACGTCTCTAATAAAACCTCTGTCAACGCATGACGCTTCGGTTGCTTTGCAATACGAATCAGGTATTCATACATCTCACTCTTGGTACACATTTGATATGCACCATCCAATTCGATAATCTGCAAACCGCTGGAATCATCCGTATAATGCTTCATCATACGCTCTATAATTGCTTTTGTCTCTTTTTTATCTAATTCGATTGCATCAGCAATTTTATCCAACTCAACCGATTCACCCATTGTAAATAAAATTGCTTCGATAATCGCTTCGTAATTCTTATTTTCCATAACTATACCAATCTTGTCCTCTTACGCAACAATCTTTGACTGAATATGGATATCGTCAAACGTCTTATCCTGTCTAATGAAAATCTTACCCGTCTTCATTAATTCCAAGACAGCTAAAAATGTAACAATAATCTCCATCTTGCTTGACTGTGCTTCTAACAAACTGCGGAAGCTGAAATCACTGTGGGTCAGACAGAATTCTTCCAAAAATGCCATTTTGTCAGATAAGGATACTTCTTCTTTCTCAATCTTGCCAAATTTTGAACGAACAGGGTCAATTTTTTCCACCTGTTTTTTCATGACAGATTTGAAAATATCATTAAGTTTGGCTAATGTCAAGTCCGATACAAGTGCTTCCATATCAATCGGCTGCTCATATTCTGCCACTTCTGCCGGTATGGTTGGCTCCTTGAAAAGTACTTTCTGTGCATCCATCTGGCGGTCACGAAGTTCATATGCCATACACTTGTACATTTTATACTCTAACAACTGCTGAACCAATTCCGTTCTCGGGTCTTCTGCTTCTTCTTCATCATCTGATTCAACTGCCGGAAGAAGCATACGTGACTTAATGTCAATCAAAGTCGCTGCCATTACTAAAAATTCAGACATTACATTCAAGTCATTACGTTTCATTTCAGCAATATACTCAAGGTATTGTGCTGTAATCTCAACAATCGGAATGTCGTAAATATTCACTTTATTTTTGTCAAGAAGGTGTAACAATAAATCCAACGGACCCTCAAACACCTGTAATTTAATTGTAATACCCATATTCTATTCCTCATAACTTACATTGCCAAATCCGGCAACAAGCCTAGTTATCACGTTTAATCTCGCTATAGATTGTACAAGGTTTTCTCAAAAAATTCAAGTACTAATCACAAGATTTAGTGTTTATTTTCCAAAACAGCTACTATAATTAGTAGCCTATAGATTGACATAATGTACGTGCTTTGTCGATAAACTATAGAAAGAAATCCAAAAAATATGGAAAGGAGCATACTATGTCATCTTTTGTCGCATTGTTCCTTAGCATCGCTTTATTTGTCGGACAATTTTCCCCGGCTGTATCGCCGTTCTTACATACTCCCATCTCCGACACACCAACTACCTCTGAAACAGAATTAGCTGATTCCAACGCAGAACCCGTCACCTCCGATAATACCAATTCTCTGGGTCTCACATGTGGAAGCGCCCTTTTAATGGAAGCTTCTACTGGAACCGTTATTTTTGAAAAAAATGCGAACGAACAGTTCCGTCCTGCCAGTATCACGAAAATCATGACACTTATTTTAATTTTTGATGCCTTAGCAGAAAATAAATTTTCGTTAGAAGATACCGTTACAGTATCCGAATATGCTGCAGGAATGGGTGGCTCACAAGTTTATTTAGAGCCGGGGGAAACTCAGACAGTAGAGACTATGATTAAATGTATCACAGTTGCCAGTGCAAACGATGCCTGTGTCGCTATGGCAGAATACGTATGGGGCTCTGAAACTGAGTTTGTCAATCAAATGAATAAACGGGCAAAAGAACTTGGTATGGAACAAACCACATTTGTGAACTGTTGTGGTCTGGATGTAGACGGCCATGTTACAACCGCAAAAGACATTGCACTGATGTCACGTGAGTTAATTACAAAATATCCCGAAATTTTTAATTATACAAATATCTGGATGGAGAACATTACTCACGTCACCAGACGCGGCAGCAGTGAATTCGGACTTACCAATACTAACAAGCTTATCCGCCAATATTCGTATGCCACCGGGTTAAAGACCGGTTTTACAAGTCTTGCCGGCTTTTGCATCTCTGCTACCGCAAAAAAAGACGGCGTGGAATTAATCGCCGTCATTATGAAAGCCGATAGTTCAAAAATCCGAAATGCAGAGGCTGTTTCATTATTAAATTATGGCTTTCGAATCTGCCAGACCTATAAAGACGCCAACGATACCCCTCTTGAACCTTTAACTGTAAAAAAAGGGATTACCGATTCTGTTTCACTGTATTACAGCAATCCGTTTTGTTATGTTTCCATCGATGGTTCAGACATAACCTTAATTGAGAAACGTCTGGATTTGCCCGAAGAAGTCACTGCTCCGCTCATAAAAGGAGATGTTGCGGGGCGTGCCACCTATTCTCTAAACGGAAAAGACATCGGTTTTGTAACAATTCATTATGGTGAAACTGTTGAAATGGCTACTTTTTCAAAATATTTTTTAGATGTGCTGTGGCAATACCTAACCGTATAAAATCTCCCTAATGATTGTTTCTGCACAAAGCCTTCCATTCAAGTGCTTATAAAATCGGTGCAAGAAGCCGCACAACACCTTGAAACAACTGCACAAGCAAATGCTGTTGTCTGCAAAAGGAAACCGTTATTTCATCTGAACAGGCAAACACTTCTGTACAATCCTGTTTTAACTCTTCTACTGCCTGGCACCGATAAAGAAATACTCCGCATTCAAAGTGCAGATAAAGGCTGCGGTAGTCTAAATTTACACTGATTACCGATTCTGTTTCACTGTATTACAGCAATCCGTTTTGTTATGTTTCCATCGATGGTTCAGACATAACCTTAATTGAGAAACGTCTGGATTTGCCCGAAGAAGTCACTGCTCCGCTCATAAAAGGAGATGTTGCGGGGCGTGCCACCTATTCTCTAAACGGAAAAGACATCGGTTTTGTAACAATTCATTATGGTGAAACTGTTGAAATGGCTACTTTTTCAAAATATTTTTTAGATGTGCTGTGGCAATACCTAACCGTATAAAATCTCCCTAATGATTGTTTCTGCACAAAGCCTTCCATTCAAGTGCTTATAAAATCGGTGCAAGAAGCCGCACAACACCTTGAAACAACTGCACAAGCAAATGCTGTTGTCTGCAAAAGGAAACCGTTATTTCATCTGAACAGGCAAACACTTCTGTACAATCCTGTTTTAACTCTTCTACTGCCTGGCACCGATAAAGAAATACTCCGCATTCAAAGTGCAGATAAAGGCTGCGGTAGTCTAAATTTACACTGCCTACCGTAGCAATCTTATCATCACACAAAAAACTTTTTGCATGAAGAAAACCCGGTCGATACTGGTAGATTTTTACACCACTCTCTAACAGCACCCTGTAAAAGGACTGTGTTATCCAGTAAATAATCCGTTTGTCCGGCACACCCGGCGTGACAATACGCACATCGACACCACGCTTCGCGGCATTGCAGAGACTTGTAAGCATTTCATTGTCAATAATCAGATATGGTGTAAAAATATATACATAATCTACAGACTGATTAATGATATTCAAATAAACAGTCTCTCCCACATATTCTTCATCAAATGGACAATCACAATAAGGTTGGACAAAGCCTTCCCTTGCAGCATCTGATTCTCCCTGCAAAGATGTCTGCATATTTTTCCTCTCCCAAACATCGTTCTGCTTTTTGGTGCCATCCGATGCATCTCCTGCAAGAAATCTTGTAATCTCATCTTTGCATCCGCCTACATATTCCCACATCGTAAGAAACATCAAGGTCAGACTGTACACCGCATCACCCTTTAAGCGCACTGCTGTATCCTTCCAATAACCATAGCGTTCCACACGGTTCATATATTCGTCTGCCAGATTCATTCCGCCGGTAAAACCTGTTTTCCCGTCAATAATCATCATTTTCCTATGATCCCTATGATTCATAATTACCGACATAAAAGGAAGAAATGGCTGAAACGGCAAACATTTAATCCCACGGGCATTCAACTCTTTTGCATAATCCTTCGGCACAGTTCCTATACTGCCAATGTCATCATAAATCAAACGAACTTCCACTCCGGCCTGTGCTTTCCGCTCTAAAATCTCCAGAATATGATTCAGCATATATCCGGCTTCAATAATATAATATTCAAGGAAAATAAATTGCTTGGCACGCTCCAATTCTTCCAACATATCCGGAAACATGTCTTCTCCACACTTATAGTACCTTGTATCCGTATTCTGATACATTGGATAACCGGACCAGTCATTAATATATTTCATCTGACGATACACCGCTTTATCCTGTGCTTCTATTTTTTGTGTCACCTGTGGTTTCCGATATGCATACTTTAGCATTTCCTTTTTAATATCATTCATTTTCTTATGATTTACCATAGACGCATACCTACATCCAAAAATCAGATACAAGAGCAATCCAAATACAGGAGACAATAAAATCAAAAACGTCCACAATAATTTATTATTCGGATTCATCGTGCGATTTACAATATGAAGTACTACTGCCACCGCCACAATCCGGATAATATAATTTGCATACGTAACCTTATAACTAAACCGATAAAAAACGACGACCAGCCAGATAAACTGTATTAGTATTAGTAATGCAATCAGCACAAACCTGCTCCACAGCAAAATCTTTTTTTTCATACTGCTCCATTCTACCAAACCATACTCCTGTCAAATGCAAACTTATTCTGCATCTAATCATAAACACAGTAACGAATCAAATTATCTACATGTATCATCCCCCATGCTTTTTTCCGAAAATAATCCCCTCTTGGGAAAGCACTTTCATAAAGCCGCAGCTTCATTTCGGCAGGTCCAAGTTCCGGTGAATGCTCAAACGCCAATGCTAACGCACCGGTTACCACAGGTGCCGCCATAGAAGTACCGCTTTTTTTAACATAATTCTTTAAATCTGTTCCACAACTTATCACATTCGTTCCCGGAGCAAGAATTTCCGGTTTCATGATACAACAGTCAGTCGGACCTGCTCCGCTATAACCATCTTTTCCGATATAAGTCCCTGTCTGATCTATTCGGTCATCCATACATCCTACTGTCAGAACTTTTCTGGAAATTCCCGGTATCGTAACGGTGTTTTCCTTTGGTCCGTTATTTCCTGCGGCTGTCACAACCATAATTCCCGCATCCCAGACCAAATCTACAGCATCTAATAACTCCTGTTTTTCTTTTCCACCTGCATTTTTTAACATACCTACCGATATGTTCAATAACCGGATTCTATACTTATCTTTGTTCTTTATCAGCCAGTCTACACCTCTTAATACATTTGCTGTATTTCCATTACCGTTTTTATCCAACACTTTTATAATAATGAGATTAGCCTTCGGTGCGATTCCATGGTAACACCTGTTAGGAGACATCCTTCCACTCCCTGCTAAAATGCCTGCCACATGTGTGCCATGTCCATTATCGTCATACAGCATATTTTTTTTATTAACGCAGTCCAAAAAACCAAGGATACGATTATCAAAATCCGGATGCGGGACAATGCCTGTGTCCATAACTGCCACAGTTACATTCTCCCCTGTTAATCCGATTTTATATGCATAATCTAAATGAATTAATTTTTTTACACGTTCCATCATCTAAACCTTTTTTGATAATATATGATGATTGACGTGTTTTCGTTCAAACTAAGAAAGCTGCATCACAATAATGTCGTTCTATGTGAAATCAAATAATGACAACTGGTTTGACTCCGGCATATCACCAAGCAAACCCAAATCTCCCATCAAGTCGATTACGGTTTTTGTCGCCTTTGTACGTTGGCGGAAATCATCTTTTGACAGGAATTTTCCGTCCTTTGCCGCTTCTGCCACCGCAATCGCCGCATTATCTCCCATACCCTCAATGGTATTAAGGGCAGGAAGTAGTTTTCCATCAACAATCTGAAACCGGTCAGGATGTGATTTATAAATATCAATCGGAAGAAACTCAAAACCTCTTGCATACATCTCCTGTGCAATCTTCATATCACGATACACATCCTTTTCTTTATTCGAAAGACTATCTTTTCGTTTCGTATAATCCTTATAAAAATACTCCAGACGCTCTTTGCCCTGGCACATAATCTCATAATCGAAACCGGTTGCACGAATCGAAAAATATGCTGCATAATAAGCAAGCGGATAGAAAACCTTACAATATGCAATACGCCACGCCATCATAACATAAGCCGCTGCATGAGCTTTCGGGAACATGTACTTAATCTTCTTGCACGACCAAGCATACCAGTCCGGTACATTATGTGCAAGCATCTCCTCTTCCCATTCTTTTTTTAAGCCCTTTCCCTTACGAACCGACTCCATAATGGTAAATGCCAGCTCACTGTCCAATCCCATACTAATAAGATAAGTCATAATATCATCTCGTGTACAGATTGCTGTAGAAATAGTCGCCTTTCCTTCTTCAATCAAGGTCTGCGCATTACCTAACCATACGTCTGTACCATGGGAAAGTCCGGAAATCCGGATCAAATCCGAAAATTCCTTCGGCTTTGCATCAATAACCATTTGCATCGCAAACTCTGTACCAAACTCCGGTATGCCAAGACAGCCCAAAGGTATTCCATTAATATCCTCCGGTTCTACCCCCAGTGCAGATGTATTCATAAATAAAGACATTACTGTAGGGTCATCCAGCGGAATCGTCTGTGGGTCTAATCCGGTTAAATCCTGCAGCATACGGATCATGGTAGGATCATCGTGTCCGAGAATATCAAGCTTCAGCAGGTTATGATCAATGGAGTGATAATCAAAATGTGTTGTAATCGTAGCAGTCGTCATATCATTAGCAGGATGTTGCACCGGCGTAAATGAATTAATATCTTCTCCCACCGGCAAAACAATGATACCACCCGGATGTTGACCGGTAGTTCGTCTTACACCGACACACCCCTGCACAATACGGTTAATCTCGCAAACACGCTTTCTGATGCCGCGTTCTTCATAATAATTTTTTATATAGCCAAATGCAGTCTTATCCGCCAGCGTTCCAATCGTACCGGCACGGAATGTCTGACCGTATCCAAAAATAACCTCACAGTAGGCATGTGCCTTACTCTGATATTCACCGGAAAAGTTCAAGTCGATATCCGGCTCCTTATTTCCTTTGAATCCAAGGAACGTTTCAAACGGAATATCAAAACCGTCTTTCGTCAGCTTTTTGCCACAGACCGGACAGATTTTATCCGGCATATCACAACCGCCTCGTCCTGAAAACGCCTTTACCTCCGGAGAATCAAAATCACTGTATTTACAATTCTCACACCGGTAATGAGCCTGTAACGGATTAACCTCTGTAATACCGGACATCGTTGCTGCAAAAGAGGAACCAACAGAACCTCGTGAACCGACCAGATAACCGTCTTCATTTGATTTCCACACCAGTTTCTGCGCAATAATATACATAACGGCGTATCCGTTACTAATAATAGAATTTAGCTCTCTGTCTAACCGCTCTTTTACGACCGATGGCAGTTCTTCACCATACATGCTATGCGCTTTTGTATAACAAATGTCACGAAGCATCTGGTCTGAATTTTCAATAACCGGCGGACACTTATCCGGTCGTACCGGAGCAATTCTCTCGCACATGTCCGCAATTTTATTCGTATTGGTAATAACCACTTCTTCAGCTTTAGCACTACCCAGATATGCGAATTCCTGTAACATCTCTTCTGTCGTTCGCAGATAAAGCGGTGCCTGTTCATCCGCATCTTTAAATCCTTTACCTGCCATAATAATACGGCGGTAAACTTCATCCTCCGGGTCTAAAAAATGCACGTCACAAGTAGCAACGACCAACTTGTTAAACTGTTCTCCCAAACGGCAGATATATTTGTTAATATCCTGCAATTCTTCGAATGAATTAACGGCAATCTTATTATCTGCCAACATAAATTTATTATTACCAAGAGGCTGGATTTCCAAATAATCATAGAACTTCACAATTCTAATAATCTCTTCTTCCGGTCTTCCGTCCAAAATCGAACGGTACAGCTCACCCGCCTCACATGCAGACCCAAGAAGTAAACCTTCACGATATTTTACAAATTCACTTTTTGGGATTCGTGGTCTGCTATGATAGTAAGTCAAATGAGACATAGAAACCAAACGATACAAATTAATACGACCGATATCGTTCGTAGCTAAAATAATCGCATGATAGGTCGGCATTTTCATAATTGTATGCGGTGATGTAGAAGCCTGTGCATTCAACGCATCCAAATCTTCTATTCCACGCTCACGAAGCATTCCGATAAACTTAATAAATATCTCTGCTGTACATCCTGCATCATCCACTGCACGATGATGGTTTGCCAGAACCACATTTAATGCCTTTGCAATTGTATCAAGTTTAAAACGATTTAACTGTGGCAACAAATATCGTGCCATTGCAACCGTATCTGCTACCGTAAATTCACATGGCAAGCCTTGTCTGTCACAGTTCTTTTTAATAAAACTCATATCAAATGCAGCGTTATGAGCTACCATAACAGCGCCTTCACAGAACTTCATGAATTCCGGTAATACTTCTTCAATCTTTGGTGCATCCATAACCATATCATCACGGATAGATGTCAATTCTTCTATTTCATAAGGAATCGGCACTTCCGGATTCACAAACTGCGAAAAACGTTCCGTAATCTGACCCGCCACTACTTTCACTGCACCAATTTCGATAATTTTATTCTTCTCCGGTGAGAAACCGGTAGTCTCTATATCAAATACTACATAAGTATCATCCAAACTTTGTCCTTTGGAATGTTCGACGATATCCTTCAAGTCATCTACCAGATATGCTTCCACACCATAAATAACCTTAAAATCATCATCCGGTCCAAATGCATGGTTCGCATCCGGGAAAGCCTGTACATCGCCATGATCCGTAATAGCAATTGCCTTATGTCCCCATTTCATAGCACGTTTTACAATATCTTTGCACTCTGAAACGCCATCCATATCGCTCATCTTCGTATGACAATGAAGCTCCACTCGCTTCTCCGGTGAAGTATCCATTCTCATTGACGTAAAATTAGGAATCTTCTTAATTCCGACAATAGAACCAATCGTCAATTCACTATCAAATTTATCAATTGTGGTTACACCACGTATCTTTAAAAACGCTCCCGGCTTCAATTCCGGCAAAAGTTCGGCACAATCTTCCGTTCTGGTAAATATCTTTACCACAATGGAATCCGTAAAATCTGTAACCGATAAAATAATAATCGTTTTCTCATTACGGATTTCTCTGGTGTCTAAGGTCATAACTTTACATCGTACCGTAACTTCGCCCATTTCACCTACAATTTTCTCAAGCGGAACAATTTCGGTATCTTCCACATCTCTTCCGTAGATAACATCCGGGTCGTCAGACTTTTTACGAAAGCCACGACTACTACCATCAAATGATTTTTTTGCAGTTTTTCCTGCACCAAATGGTACTTTTGCATCATTTTTTGCAGGCTTTTCTACTTTTTGTGCAGATTTTGCAGATTCTCCACCAGATATTGTAACCGGCTTCTTTTCTACACTTTCATCTGCAACCGCTACCACTGCTCCGCCTTCATCATCATTTTTCAGGTTAACACGACTTACGATGTTTTGGATTTCCTGTTGTATTTTCAGTTCACTATTCTTTTTATACTTACTTTCCTTCGGTTCTTCGTAAATCATATTAATGTGTAAATCCACACCACAACGTTCACAAAAGATTTTCTCCAAAAACTCCATGATTTCATGGGAACGTGTCTGCGCAATAATAGTATTCTCAATCGTAAGATTCAAATGACTATCATCGGTAAACTCCATTTGGGCAGAACGAAGCAGACCATATTCCATAAGGCTGAAATTACGAAGTTCTTCGAGAATACTATCCTTATAGATATCCATCAACGTCCGGGCATTATACTGCCCGGAAAGTTGATATTTCTCGATGACCTTTACTTCCATTTCTTTTCCCTTAAAAATCTGGTCTGCGATTGCTTTTTCAAGCGTATATATATTCTTTTTATGTATCAGATGTGTACCAAGCAGATAAACTCTTAAGCGTGTCTGCTCATGATTCATACTTACCTTGGTTACTTCCATCTCATTTAGCAATTTTTTTATTTCCGCATTGACATCTAACGTCGGAAAGACATCAAAAAACATTTTTGGCATAAATGCCCCGCCTTCTTGTGTTTTTCTGTTACAACTTATAACAACAACTATTTATATCTATTTTTCCCAATTCAAAAGCTCTGCTCGAAGGGTTTCCAATAGTTCTGCTTCCGGAACTTTTTTTACGATTTCTCCATGTTTAATCAATAAACCTTCGCCAATTCCTCCGGCAATTCCTATATCCGCTTCTTTCGCTTCTCCCGGCCCATTTACTACACAGCCCATGACCGCCACTTTAATATCTAACGGAATATCGGCCACCATGTTTTCTACCTGATTTGCCAATCCTATTAAATCAATCTGTGTTCTGCCACAGGTTGGACATGAAACAACCTCTATACCACCTTTGCGAAGTCCTAATGTTCGTAAAATCAATTTTGCTGATTTAATTTCTTCTAATGGGTCACCGGTCAAAGACACACGTATCGTATCGCCGATTCCCTGATTCAAAATCAATCCCAAACCAATAGACGACTTAATATTACCGCTGATAATCGTACCGGACTCCGTAATACCTACGTGTAATGGATGTTCTGTCTGTTTTGCAATCAACTCATGTGCTTTTACACACATCATCACATCAGAAGATTTGATACTAATAACCAAATTATCATATCCCATATCTTCAATCCATTTCACCTTATCTAACGCACTCTCTACAATTCCCTCCGCTGTAACACCATGATATTTTTCCACTAATTCTTTCTCCAGTGAACCACTGTTCACACCTACACGGATTGGGATGTTACGCTCTTTTGCCACATCCACGACTGCCTTTACTCGTTCTGCGCTTCCGATATTTCCTGGATTGATACGAATTTTATCTGCACCATTCTCCATAGCCGCAATCGCCAATCGATAATCAAAATGAATATCTGCAACTACCGGAATGGATACTTGCTTTTTTATCTCTTTCAGGGCAGCTGCCGCTTCCATAGTAGGCACTGCACATCGGATAATATCACACCCCACCGCAGTCAAACGGTTAATCTGTTCAACAGTCGCTGCCACATTCTCCGTTTTTGTATTCGTCATTGACTGAATCAGGATTGGATTTCCTCCACCAATCACACGATTACCAATTTGAACTATTTTAGACATCTTCTTCTCCTCTCTGTTGTATCACGCTTTCTATTCCGGACTATCTACATTTCCCTTATACGCCTATGAACAGTTTGCGTATATCGTTAAACATAATCACTACCATCAGAATCAATAACAACACCAAACCTATAAAATGTACAAAACCCTCTTTCTCAGGGTCAACTTTCTTACCACGTATCGCTTCTATGATTAAAAATACCAGTCTTCCGCCATCCAATGCCGGAATTGGCAGTAAATTCATAACACCAAGGTTCGCCGATAAAAATACACAAATATACATCATCTGCAAAATAGCGACACCAACTCCATAGCTAACAGATTCTTCATATGAATCACCGATAGCGTCCACGATACCAACCGGACCCGACATTTCATTCATCGATACCCCTCCGGTCACAAGAAGACGCAAACTTTGAATTGTCGAGTCAATCCAATATCCAACTTCATGCACACTATATTTCATTAATGTAAACACATTGTTCGTATACTTTTCTCTTGCCGCATTTCCAATGAAACCGTAAAGATAACGACCAAGTTCCTCATCATATTTCGGTACTAATGTTGTCGTATACTTTTCTCCTTCTCGCTCATAGGTAATTTCCACCGGCTCCCCCGGATGATACATTCCATACGCACTGATATCGCGGTAAAAATGAATATTCTTACCATTCATCTCTGTAATCACATCACCCGCCTGTAAACCTGCTTCTGCCGCTGCATATCCGGAAGTAACATCCGCAAGTATAGGCAAATCATATCCGGTAGAACAGATAATCACAAAGGAAAAAATAAATGCCATAATAAAGTTAAATATCGGACCTGCAGCTACAACGCTGATTCTCGCCCACACAGACTTACTTCCAAATGCATTTTCCGACGTACTGTCCGCATCCTCTCCTTCCATCATGCACGCACCACCAAATGGCAGCAATTTTAAAGAATACAGGGTATCCCCTTTTTTAATGCCCCAAATAGTTGGTCCTAAACCGAGAGAAAACTCGTTTACCTTTATTCCTGCTCTCTTTGCCAGCAAAAAATGTCCCAGCTCATGAAACAGAATTATAATACTGAATATCAGTAACGAAACTATAATTTTCATTCTAAAAACCTTTCTGACTACTATTTATTTCTGCCGCCTGTATCCATGCATCAATCAGTGCATAGGTATCCGATTCAGTCTGTAAAATCTCATCCAGCCTTGGATTATCGATAAATGGTATCTGAATCATGCACAGCTCAATTAATTCAGTAATGGCAGGATAACTGATTTTCCGATTCAAAAACAGGCTGACTGCCTTTTCATTAGCTGCATTATAAACAGTCGGAATATTACCGCCACGCCTCATTGCATCATAAGCCAACGCCAGACCTTTAAACGTCTTCGTATCCGGTTCCTCAAACGTAAGATTACCAAGTTCAAATAAATTTAAACGTTTCCCGCTTAAATTTCTGCGTTCCGGATAATAAAGTGCATATTGAATCGGCAAACGCATATCCGGCGTTCCAAGCTGTGCGATTACCGCCCCGTCTTCAAACTCCACAGCGGAATGAATAACACTCTGCGGATGTACTACAACCTGAATCTGTTCTAATTCCACGCCAAACAACCACTTAGCTTCCATTACTTCCAGTCCCTTATTGACAAGTGTAGAAGAATCAATCGTAATTTTTCTGCCCATGCTCCAGTTTGGATGCTTCAATGCATCTTCCACCTGTACCGACTGCAATTCTTCTTTTGTTCTGCCTCGGAACGGACCACCGGAAGCCGTCAGTAATATTTTGTGAACTTTATTATCCGCTGCCCCCTGCAAAGACTGGAAAATCGCACTATGTTCACTATCCACAGGTAAAATCGCTACATTATGCTCTTTCGCCAATGGCATAATAATATGACCTGTGGTAACCAGAGTCTCCTTATTAGCTAAAGCAATTGTCTTGCCGGCTTTAATCGCTGCAATCGTTGGTTTAATTCCCAACATTCCGACAATTGCTGTCACTAATATTTCACTGTCTTTCATGGTCGCCACTTTTAACAAACCATCCATGCCATATCCCACAGGAATGCCTAAATCTGCAGTACGTCTTTCCAGTTCTTTCGCACTTTCTTCTTCCCGTACACTCACAAACTGTGGTCTGTATTTTCGCATCTGTTCTTCTAACAACTTAATATTTCCACCTGCAGACAGTGCTACAACTTCAAGGTCGCCCTGTTCGTCAACTATTTCTAATGTCTGGGTTCCAATGGAACCTGTAGAACCTAATATCGCAATTTTTTTCATGTTAATCCCCATTCCTTCTGCCGTCCTCGTATTTTAATATTGAATCCGCAAAGCCAGTCATTTCACAACGCTTAAAATTTCATCACAGTACTTGCCAAAAAATATATAATCGGAGCTGTAAAAATCACACTATCGAAACGGTCTAAAATACCGCCATGTCCCGGAATCAGTGTACCATAATCTTTCACGTCATAATTACGCTTAATCGCAGACGCGGTCAAATCTCCTACCATGGATATCAATGCACCAATCATACAAATAACTGCTAATGCAACAATTCCTCTTTCATCAATCTCCATGGACTCTTTAAAGACATTGCCATATAAAATGGTTAACAATCCCGTTCCTGCAACACCGCCTATTGCACCTTCGACAGACTTCTTTGGACTTAAAACCGGTGCCATCTTATGCTTACCGATTAATTTACCGACACAATATGCACAAGTATCACAAACCCATGAACACAGGAAAATCAACCAAACAATATACACACCGGAACTCATTTGTCTGGTCTGATATACATAAGACAACATCACTGCCACATAAAACACACCAAAAAAAGCTGCTAATAGCTGCTCTGTCTTATATTTTGGATAGGTAAACACATATACAAACATTAGGCTGACCAAACATCCCAATACAAACATCATCATATCCGGAATGAACGGAAAACGTAAGTTAATATAGTATATGGTAGCCATAATATATCCTATGATTGCAGGTAATTCTTTTTCAAATTTAAATACACGGTACAATTCAAACATTCCGATGTAGGAAATAGCAAGCGTAGTCACTAAAAGTACATCACCACCGGTCAAAATTAATATAAGTGCCAAAATCACAAGCACAATACCACTAATTAATCTTGTTCTAAACATAATTTATTCCTCACTAAGTCCGCCAAATCTGCGGTTTCTCTTCTGGTAAGCTTCCACTGCTTTCTCCAATTCAGCCTTATCGAAATCCGGCCAAGGTACTTCTGTAAAATAGAACTCACTGTAGGCAAGCTGCCATAACAGATAATTAGACAAGCGCTGTTCGCCACTGGTACGAATCAACAAATCCGGGTCAGGAATGCCTGCCGTATCTAAAAAGCTTTCAAATACATCTTCTGTAATATCTTCCGCTTTTAGTTCTCCGTTAACTAAACGTTCCGCCATTTTACGCATACCGCGTACCATTTCATCACGGCTTCCGTAGTTAATGGCAATCTGCAAATTTAAACCATCATATTCTTTCGATGCCTCTTCCAACTCTTTTATCTGCCTTTGGAAAGACGGCTCTAATTTTGAAATATCACCGAGAATACGCACACGAATATGATTCTTTTTAGCAGTCTTCATACATGTCTTTAAATAATTCTCAAGCAGCCCCATTAATGCACGTACTTCACTATCCGGACGATTCCAGTTTTCCGTGGAAAACGCATAAAAAGTCAGGTATTTAATCCCCATATGATGAGCCACTTCGCAGATTGTCTCTACATTCTTTGCGCCCATAGTGTGCCCATAGTTTCTTGGCATTCCTTTACTCTTTGCCCATCTTCCATTTCCATCTAATATAATTGCCACATGTTTTGGAATATTCATATTTTACTCCGTTCTGCCATTAATACCGGCTTACTATTTTATAAAAAATTAATGATTTCATGTATATATGCACAACGAGGACACGCACATGTCGTGTCCTCAATCGTATTTTTTAATTAAACAGTAAGAATCTCTTTTGTTTTCTCTTCTACTGCCTTGTCTACTTCTACAATATATTTGTCAGTTAATTTCTGAATCTGTGTCTCTAAATCTGCAATTTCATCTTCCGAAATATCTTCTGCTTTTGAGAGCTTTTTAAAAGAATCATTTGCATCACGACGAATGTTACGAATAGCTACTTTTGCATTTTCACCTTTTTTCTTAACATCTTTCGCGAGTTCTTTACGTCTCTCTTCTG
>CAYMTX010000036.1:0-19590 GCA_964393475.1 uncultured Roseburia sp.
TTTTTGAAATAATGCAGAAACCGTTCCACGATGCATGGAAGATGGTTATGTGGAAAATATTATGCTTTTGTACGCTTTGGGTGTGCAGTTATAATAGTTGCAAAATGCCCGATAGAAGCTGCTGATAGTAGAATAACCCGTAAGCTGTGAGATGTTTTCAATGGAATATGTTCCTTTGCTTAACAAATCTGCGGCTTTTTCCATTTTTAACCGGAGAATTAGTTGGGCGAAATTCAGACCGGTGCAATTCTTTATAATGCGTGTAATCTGTCGTTCGCTATAATGAAATTTTTCGGCAACGTCTTTTTGTGAAACTGTTTGATAATTCATTTGAATATAACTAAAAATGGCGGAAAATTCATGTTTCCAGTGAAAATCTTCTGTTCTTGGCAGTTTTGCTGTGCCTTCATATCTGCGGAGCAAAAGGATGAAAAACTCGGATAGGAGTGCATTCATCATTTGTGAACCGTATAAATCATTCTGCTGATATTCTTCCCAAACCCGGTATAACAAGTCTTTAATTTCAAAATCATTCCCCGTTTCAAAATGAAGATAAGAGGGACCTTTTGGCATGCTGAGAGCCTGACGGAAAAAGAGGGTCATAAGATTTTCCGGCGGAAGCTGATTCCAGAATACCTTTTCGAAGGTGCTTGCGCGTACTATGAAATAGAGCAGAACACAGTCATCCTGATAACAAGGGCTGGCATGGAGTACATCCGGTGCTAAAATCATGACAGAACCTGCTTTTAAAAGAATCACTTCATCCTGAAAACAAATCGGACAATCCCCGGAAAATGCAAAGTAGATTTCGAAAAAATCATTGGAATGCCAGTGTGCCGGCATGTAACGTAACATACGGCCGACAGAAATGTCGTGATTGACGAGTAAGTAGGTATCTTCTTTGTGTACATCTGCATTGGTAAGACGGTTTGTGGCAGTTGTTGGGTCCTCCTCTTTGCCGAAGGTGCGAATCAGCCATTGAATGTAATTGGAAAGTTCATCTGAAGTCAGAATATGTTCTTTTAATTCCGGAAACTGCAAAGCGTAATGCTTTAGTGAAGTTTCAATATCGGTCATTGGTAAATGGATGAATGTATTCAATGTCATTGGTAATAGCCTCTCTAAAATAATGTCTGAAAATGCGAATTCTATGTCTAAAATTGTAAATGTATTTTGCAGGGATTACAAGTAAAATATAAAAAACAAGGAGGATTTATGATGTATAATAGTATAAAACCGGGACAGGTATGGCTTGATACTGACGGAAAACCAATTCAGGCACACGGATTTTCTGTCTTTTATAACGAGAAAGACGGCTTGTATTATTGGTATGGTGAGAATAAGGAAAAAACCAAGGGTGGACTTTGGAATAAGGTGTGGCATTGGGGTGTAAGGTGCTATACATCGAAAGATTTATATAATTGGGAGGACAGAGGACTTATCATTCCGCCGCAACCGGATGATTTGCAGTCACCGCTGCATCCTACGTACTGTATGGACAGACCGCATATTATTTACTGTGAAAAGACCGGAAAATATGTGGCATGGCTGAAAATCATGGCAGGAGAAGTGAGTCAGTTTATGTCTGTAATGCAGGCAGATACATTTATGGGACCATATGAATTTGTACATAAGATGTATAAGCCTTTGCATATGGATTCCGGTGATTTTGCATTACACGTTGACGAGGTGACGAAGAAAGCTTACTTTTTCTATGAACGTCCGCATTTCGAGCTGGTCACAGCAACATTAAATGATACATACACGGAAGTATCCGGTGAATTTTCGGAACATTATAAGGGGCTGCTTCCACCCTATACAAGAGAAGCACCGACTTATTTTGAGCGTAACGGAAAGAAATATTTATTTACTTCGGGAACAAGCGGTTATTATCCGAATCAGAGTCAGGTATGTGTATTCGACGACTATCATGGGGAGTATACCGATTTGGGCAATCCGCATATTGATGATGCAAGCAATACATCGTTTAGTTCGCAGATTACATGTGTGCTTAAAGTTCCGGGAACAGAGCTGTATATTGCATGTGCCGACCGTTGGATGCCGGGGAAATTGGCGGTGGAGATGTCTGCACAGGTAGTGGAAGGTATGAAAAAACATTTCAAAGACTATAAGCCGGATTATGAACCGAAGACAGCACAATCACTTCCGGGAAAACTTCAGAAACACGGTGAAAATACAAGGAAATCGACCTATGTATGGCTTCCGATTGAATGGGAGGGAGAGAAACCGGTGATTCGCTGGCAGGACGAGTGGAAGATAGAGGATTATTTGTAAGTGACGGAGGGAGAGAAGAATGAAGACAGTTTTCATGATTTTCACAGGAATCGCAATATTTATAGCATTTTCACTTTGGAATTACCGCAGATTTATGCCGAAACCGATTCCGTTAAGTGAGAAAAAATATAAAGTAATCACAAAAGAACTTTGTATTCCGGTCAATGGAAAAACTTTATACGGAGAATTATTATTGCCGGAAGGTGTGAAGGGGAAACTACCAACGGTTATCTGTTGTCATGGATTCGGAAGTTCCTATAAGTTGTGTAAAAATTTAATTGGAAAAGCGTTGGCAATGAGCGGTTATGCGGCATATTGTTTCGATTTCTACGGAGGAAGCAAAAAGAGCAGGAGCGGTGGTACGATGTTGGAAATGTCGATTCTGACAGAGAAAGAAGATCTTTTTGCGGTGATTGATTATGTGAAAGGATTGGAAATGGTAGATGCAAAAAACCTGTTTCTTTTAGGAGAGAGCCAGGGCGGAATGGTTTCAGCGATTACTGCGGTAGACAGAAGGGAAGATTTAAAAGCGGTGGTGTTATACTATCCGGCATTTTGTATACCGGATGATGCACATAAAAAATTCCAAAGGAAAGAAGCTATACCGGAGATTACAGAAGCTTTTAATAAAATGAAAATCAGTAGAAAGTATTATAAAGATGCATGGGATTTAGATGTGTATTCGTACATTCAGGCATATGAGAAACCGGTGTTTATCATTCATGGCGATAATGATAAGGTGGTAGATGTGTCATATGGAAGAAAGGCAGCCAAAGTATATAAGAATGCAGTTTATACAGAACTTCCGGGTGAGACACATGGATTTACCGGCAAAGGAAAATTAGAGGCGGCAAAGCAAACGTATCAGTTCTTGGAACAGGTGCGGAAAGCGTAGGATTTATAGGGAATTATCATGCATGATATCCCGTTGCAGCATGAGTTTATGGATGGCTTTGCGAGTTTCTTCCGGGTCTGTCTGCAATGTGTGGATTAAGATTTCAATTAACATACCATCTATTTGGTTTTGTGAAAAAACAGGAGAGGGATTTTCCTCTAAAAAAGAAAGCTGGAATGTGGTCATAGTCTGGGCGTACATTTCAGCTTCTATTTTTTTATAAGGACTGTCGGAGGTCGCTAAGTATTCTTCTCTCCAATTGGATGCGATATAACTGCGCAGATTGACCTTGTCAGTATGGATTTTCAGCAGGGCATTTGTCAATTCTTTTTTACAGAGATAGAATTGCTGCATAATCCGGGCATAATTTTCCTTTTTTTCTATAGAGAGTGTTTCACGAATTTCTTTTTCCGTGCGGATATATTCGTCCATCATTCGTTCAGCAATTTCGTATTTGTCGTGAAAATGCGCATAAAAAGTAGCACGGTTTACAGGAGTTTCATCTAAGATATCCTGAACCGTGATTTTCTCAAATGGTTTCACTTTTAATAATGAAATCAGGGCGTTTGTAATCGCATTGTCGGTACGCTGGAATGCTTTGCTTACTGGCATGGAGGCTCCTTTCTGCTCTGCGTATATTGCGTATTGTTAATAAAACGGAATGATTTTAGGTATTTATATGAAAATTATACAATATGTTTGTTTTTTAAATCAATAGTAAGTTTTTGGCGGTATGGAAAAAACAAAGATTATTATAAAATGATGTTGGGGCAAAGGAATCTTTAGGTTTTTTATTGACAAATTACACAAAAAATAAGTGTTTTGTGCAATTTGTCAATGAAGTATCTTTAAAGGTACCTTTTGTCCAGACATCATAATAGAAAATATGGAAAGAGGGGGAAATATGGGGCAATCATTTTTAATCGGAGCCGCAACTGCAGCTCATCAGGTAGAAGGAAATAATATACACAGTGATTACTGGGTAATGGAGCACATGAAACACTCGAGTTTCGTGGAACCGTCCAATGATGCGGTCGACCACTATAATCGTTATGAGGAGGATATCCGTCTGTTGGCAGAAGCAGGATTGAATGCATATCGTTTCTCGATTGAATGGGCGCGGATTGAGCCGAAGGAAGGGCAATTTGATGAGAAAGAAATCGAACATTACCGGAAAGTGATTATGTGTTGTAAGCAAAATGGCATTACACCGATAGTAACGCTTTATCATTTTTCGAGTCCGGCATGGCTTATCGGAAAAGGCGGCTGGGGTAAGGAATATGTAGTAAATGCTTTTGCAAAATATACGAAATATGTAGTGGAGCATTTGGGAAAAGAACTTATTTATATCTGTACGATTAACGAAGCGAATATGGGCTATCAGTTGAAGAAAATTGCGGCAGATGTTATGAAATCTTCTAAGAAAGAAGGTAGTGTTCAGGTTGGTGTCAATTTTGACGTGAAAAATCTGCTGCTCGGAATGTTGGAAGAGGGCAGAGCATTCCATTGCAACCCATTTGGTGTGAATACCTTTTTAAAACCACGCAGTAAAGAACAGGAAGCAATCGTCATGCGTGCACATCAGGCAGCAAAGGCAGTGATTAAAGAAATCGTTCCGGATTGTAAAGTGGGGCTGACGTTATCTTTGTATGATTATCAGCCGACAGCAGACGGAATGGAGCTGGACAGACAGTTATGGGAGGATGATTTTGGTTTTTATCTGCCATACATAAAAGAAGATGATTTTCTTGGAGTTCAGAACTATTCCAGAAAAATTATCGGAAAAAATGGTTCCCTTGAACCGGCGGATGGTGTACCATGTACTCAGATGGGGTATGAGGATTACCCAAAGGCAATCGGGAATGTGTTACGTCGTGTGGCAAAAGAATTTAAAAATGAAATCATTGTGACAGAGAACGGAATTGCGACAGCGGATGATGCCAGAAGATGTGCATTTATCAAAGCAGCGTTTGCAGGTGTGATGCAGGCAAAAGCTGAAGGTGTGCCGGTAACCGGATATTGTTACTGGAGTCTGCTCGATAATTTCGAGTGGCAGGCAGGGTATAGCAAGACATTTGGTTTAATTGCCGTTGACAGAAAGACACAGAAGCGTTATCCGAAAGAAAGTCTTGCGGTATTGGGCAGTTTGGGAAATGCATAGAAGGTATGAAAATGGAACAGATTAGATTTGCGTTGGATCGTTTTTTCTACGGCTGGAAGATGAATGTTCTTGTCTATGATAAGGATGACCAGTTGGTAGATTTTTGCGTGGGAACAAAAGAAAAGGTAAGTAGTGAGTATATGGCTTTCTTTCAGGAGATTCATAGGAAGGATACATTTGCAAAGGAAGTTTATAGGACGTTAAAAGAAAAGTGCAGAAGAGCGGAGATGCCGGTGGTATATATGGAAGAAGACGGCATTTACTATCTTTCTTTTTTGGATAAAGAAGAAAATCTTTTTTTGTTTGGACCGGCATCCGCAGAACCGCTTTCTTTTGCTCAGCAGATGTCTTACCGAAAACGTCATCACATTGCAAAGCAGAAATATCTTGTTCCGAAAGTATCATTTGCAAAGTCTTTAAACGGAGTAGCATTGTTATATTATATACGAACGGGAGAGCAGGTAACGGAAGATGCCATTATGAAAGTCAGTGAAGTAGAAGCAGATGTGAATGTGGATTGGGCTGACAGAATGGTCTATGAGATTGAAAATACAACGAAAGAAAAGCAGCATCTTGCCTATCAGGACGAACTGCGGTGGACGATGGCAATCGAAAACGGTATGTTGGAGAATAAGGAAAAACGTATGACACCGGAGAATCTGGAAAAGGTAGAGCAGATTGGAACACTGGCAAATACAAATTCGCTGAAACAGTTTGAATATATGGCAGTCACGTCCAGTTGTCTCGCTTCACGGGCGGCAATCCGCGGAGGTGTGAATGCATATGATGCTTATCTTACGAGTGAAATGTTTTTGCAGAAGATTTCCCAGTGTACAAATGTGATGGAAATGCTGAAAATTCATATGGAAATCTCTGAAACCTTTACGAATATGGTGCGTGAAGTAAAAGAAAATCGTAGTTCGGACTGTGTGGAACAGTGCAAGGATTATATTGCCCGTCACAGAACGAAGAAGTTTTCGCTGAACGATGTGGCGGAGGCGGTCGGGAAGAATCCGAGTTATTTATCCCGCATTTTTTCGGAGCAGACAGGTATGTCGATGCAGGAATATGCTCTGAATATCCGGCTGGAAGCAGCGGCAAATATTCTGCGCTATTCGAATGAGAGTGTGGGAGGGATAGCACAATATTTGGATTTCCCGTCGCAAAGTTATTTTGGAGAAAAGTTTAAGAAAAAGTATGGAATGACTCCGGCAGAGTATCGTAGGCGGAATAAAATCAGAGATTTCAAAGAATAGTTATAAAAAAGATAAAAAGGTAAAAAAAATGATAATTGCTAAGAAGAACCTCTTGCTATAGTAATGCTAGCAAGAGGTTCTTCTTAGTGTACGGTAAAGATGACGGAGAAATGGAAGAACCAAATTAAGAAACAGTAACAGAAGGGGAGAAAAAATGGGAAATTTAATGACAAAAGTATTTTCCGGAAAGATGTTTGAATCTAAAATCACTTCGGCAAATACACAGAAAAGTGAAATGTGGTTCGGCTACTTTTTTGGACCATGTCTTGTGTACATGGCGTACTATGGAATTGCAGGTACGTATCTGACGCAGTTCTATACGGATGTACTCGGAATGAGCGGTATGATTCTTACGATGATGCCGGTAATTTCAAAAGTCGTTGATGCAATTACAAATATTATCATGGGTCGTATTATCGATAAGACGCGTACCAAACAGGGAAAAGCAAGACCATGGGTACTATTATCCGGTATATTTATGGCGATTTGCGGTGTTTTACTTTACGCTGTTCCGAGTTGGGATCCGGGTGTGCAGATTGTGTGGGTAGTGGTAAGCTATAACTTGTTCTTTGCATTTGCTTTTACGATTTATAACATGAGCCATGCGCTTATGGTACCGCTTTCTACGAGAAATACAAAGCAGCGTGACAGCCTTGCGATGATGACAAGTACCGGCACATCTATGATTCCGGGTATGCTTGTTACAATCATTCTGCCGATTATGATTAATGCAATTGGTGTTGGCGGGGATGCACAGAGCAGATGGGTACTTATCATGGGCATCCTTTCCATGCTTGCAATTCCTGCAACTTTAGTAGAATACTATTTTACGAAAGAACGTGTAACGGAAGAAAGTATCAACGAAAATGGGGAAAGTAAAGAAGAAACAGTACCATTTATGCAGCAGTTAAAAGCGTGTTTCGCAGATAAGTACTGGCTAATGATTATGGCATTTTGGGGGCTTTATCAGATTTTTAACTTTCTTTCGACAAACAGTATGCTGTATTACTGTAACTGGGTATTGGGAAATTCTGTAGAATCAGGAACCGGTATGCAGGTGTTGGTAAATGCAATCGGTCAGGCACCGCTTGGATTTGGTATTTTCATTCTCTGGCCGCTGGTTCGTAAATTCGGTAAACGCTGGGTAATGCAGATTGGATTTGTAATCGCGGCATTTGGTAGTGGGCTTGTCTTATTAAGCGGCGGCAATCTTGGAATGGTATTGGGCGGATTGTTTATTAAGTCCATAGGAGCGCTGCCTACTTATGTAATTGCTGCACAGTTAGCAGAGGCACTGGACCATATCGAATGGAAGAACGGTTTCCGTGCGGACGGTTTTTCGGCATCAGTAAACAGTATTTTGATTACAGTAATGGCAGGTGTGGCTCAGTCTATTATTTTAGGCGGTATCAATCATTATGGCTATATTGCTCCGGCTTCTAACACAGAAGTAATTGCACAGCCGGATGCGATGAGAACGTTCTTTGCATGGTGTTTTGTAGGTATTCCAATGATTGGATATCTGATTGGTGCTTTGATTATGACATTCTATGATATTGAAACGATGATACCACAGATTTCCGCGGATATTACAGCACGTCACAAAGCAGAGGCAGAAGCACGCGGAGAAGTCTATGTATCTCCGGAAGAAAAGGCTGCAATTGAGTTGGAAGAGCAGGAACGCAAAGCAGAAGAAAAGCGCATCGAAGAGCTGAAAGAAAAATGTGAAAAAAAAGGTCTGAAATTTGAGGAGAAAGAAGCAAAATATCAGGCAAAATTAGCAGAAGAAAAGGCAAAAGCAGAAGCGAAAGCGGCGAAAAAGCGTAAATAGTATAAAAGAAGGAAATAGGCATGATTAGACAAACATTCAATGAAAATTGGAGTTTTAAGAAACAGGGCGAAGCAAAGGGAAGAGTGGTTACTCTGCCCCATGATGCCATGTTAGAAGAAAAGAGAGAAAAAGAGAATGCTTCAGGAAGTGCGGGAGCTTATTTTGCTAACGGTATTTATGAATATGAGAAGGAATTAGAGGTGCCTGCAGACTGGACAGAGAAACATGTTGAACTTCAGTTTGAAGGCGTATATAAAAACAGTAAGGTTTATGTCAATGGAAAAGAGGCAGGCGGAGCAGCTTATGGTTATATTCCGTATTTTGTGAATTTGGATAGTTATTTAAAATATGGGGAAAAAAATGTAATCAAAGTGGTTGCGGATAATGAAAAAGCACCAAATAGCCGTTGGTACAGCGGTGCCGGAATTTATCGGCCGGTCTGGCTCTGGGTTGGAGAACAGGCACACATCCTTCCGGAAGGAATCCGTGTGACAACACTTTCCTATGAACCGGCAGTTATCCGTGTGGAAGTAGCGTCATCCGAAGAAGCAGAGGCAGAGATTACTATTTATGACGGTGATACCGTTTTGACAACCGCAAATGGATTGATTTCTGAATTTGCAGTTCCGAATGCAAAATTATGGAGTGAAGACACACCGAATCTTCTGACCTGTCATGTGACACTTAAGAAAAATGGTGTTGTTGTTGATGAAGCAGAGACGGCTTTTGGTATCCGTGTCATCCGGTGGAGTTCAAACGGACTTTTTATTAATGGAAAGCAGACGCTTCTTCGCGGTGGATGCGTACATCATGATAATGGTATTCTTGGTGCAGTTTCTTATGAGGAAAGTGAATTCCGCCGTGTGAAGTTGTTAAAAGAAGCAGGTTACAATGCGATTCGTTCTGCACATAATCCGGCAGCAGAAGCAATGCTTCGTGCCTGTGATGTATATGGGATGTATGTCATGGATGAAAGCTGGGATATGTGGTACAACAAGAAAAATAAATACGACTATGCAAATGATTTCATGGAGAATTACAAGTCGGATTTGGAAGCTATGGTAGCAAGAGACTACAATCATCCGTCCGTCATTATGTATTCGATTGGTAATGAGGTATCGGAGCCGGCGAAAGAAAAAGGAGTTGCGCTGACAAAAGAAATGAGCAGTATGCTTCACAAATTGGATGCGACCCGCCCGGTCACCGCAGGATTTAATCTGATGATTATTGCCAATAGTGCAAAGGGCAAAGGAATCTATGATGAAGAAAATGGCGGCAGAGATAATTCTTCTGACGAAAAAATGAATAAGATGAACAGTACCATGTTCAATATGATTACTTCTATGGTGGGAACAGGCATGAATAAAGCCGCCAATAGCAAACAGGCAGATAAAGCGACTGCACCGGCAATGGAAGCGTTGGATATCTGCGGATACAATTATGCATCCGGCAGGTATGCTAAGGAAGGAACATTACACCCGGAACGAATTATAGTAGGCAGTGAGACATTCCCGCAGGATATCGCTAAAAATTGGAAGATGGTCAAAGAATATCCGTATCTGATAGGCGATTTTATGTGGACAGCATGGGATTATCTCGGGGAAGCCGGTATCGGAACATGGGCATATACATCGGACGGAAAAGGGTTTAATAAACCATATCCTTGGTTGCTTGCCGATGTCGGGGCAATGGATATTCTCGGTAATCCGAACGGAGAACTTTTCTGGGCACAGGCGGCATGGGATTTGTTAGATAAACCGCGTATTGCCGTACAACCGGTCAATCATCCGGGGGTAACACCTGCGAAAGGTTCCTGGAGAGGTACAAATGCAATCGAAAGCTGGAGTTTTAAAGGATGTGAAGGCAATAAGGCAGTTGTGGAAGTTTATATAAATGCAGCAACCGTCGAATTGCTTATAAATGGGAAAAAAGCAGGCAGAGCCAAAGTCAAGGATTGCAGAGCTATTTTTAAGGTAAAATACCAGCCGGGCGAAGTGAGTGCAATTGCCTATGATGCGTCTGGCCGTAAGCTCGGACAGAGTACACTTATCAGTGCAATCGGCGCGACAAAAGTACGTGTCACACCGGAAAGTAAGAGTATGAAAAACGGCGATATCGTCTATTACGATGTGGAAGTCGTTGGTGAAAATGGTGTAGTAGAGAGCAATGATGACCGCCGGCTGACGGTGCAGGTAGAAGGCGGTGAACTGCTTGGATTTGGTAGTGCTAATCCGCGTACCGAAGAAAGTTATCTGTCAGGTACATTTACAACCTACTACGGAAAAGCACAGGCAGTTGTGCGTGTAAAAGATGTAAATAAATTAAATGTAAAAATCAGCTAGTACAGTTGGCATGTACATGAAAACAGTACTAGACGCCACACTTTCATAAAATGGGATTACATTTTGTATGTAGTCCCATTTTGCGAATGTAATAATGGAAAGTTGAATAGTTCCTGTTTTTTGGGAAAAAGGAGATAGATTGAAAAATTACATTGATATGCTGATTTTTCAATCGGCTATTTGTGCCGCAGACGTCACAAAGTAGCATTATCGCAGAGCTGAATCTGAAATTCAGCTCGCGTTTCCTTCGACGCGAAGCGTCTGCGGAATGGAGATATTATGAAGGCAGTACATTTACAGGTGGAATATTTGACGACACCACTGGGAATTGATATACAAAAACCGAGATTTTACTGGAACTGCGAAGGTGGAAAATCACAGAAAGCGTATCAGATAGTGGTAAAAAAAGAAGGAGAACTTCTCTGGGATTCCGGGAAGGTAACATCTTCTTCTATGACTCATATTGCATATGAAGGAAGAACATTAAAAAGCCGGGAGCATCTTGTGTGGTCGGTGTGTCTCTGGGATGAAAACGATGTACAGGGAGAATGGAGCAGTTCATGGTTGGAAATGGGGTTACTTGAAAAGAGTGACTGGACAGCAAAATGGATTTGCGGGGATTATAAGCCGAAGAAAAATACACGTTATCCGGTAGACTATTTTAAAAAGGAATTTACTTTTGGAAAAGAAATAAAGAGCGCGAGGCTGTATGCAACGGCAAGAGGTGTGTATGATGTAACGGTGAACGGAACACGTATAGAGGAGTTTATTTTAGCACCGGGTATGACAGATTACAGAAAACGTATTCAGTATCAGACTTATGATGTGACCGGACTACTTGCACAGGAAAACTGTATGGAAATCCGGCTTGCGGATGGCTGGTATCGCGGTTCCGCAGCAGCTTATGGTGTAACGAATGTATATGGAAGCCAGACAAGCGTACTGGCGCAACTGGAAGTGAACTTTGCAGATGGAACGGCATTGACAATCGGAACAGATGAGAGTTTTGTATGGTGCAATGACGGAGCACTTCTTTTTGCAGATTTAAAAGACGGTGAAATCTATGATGCATCAAGGAAACCATCTTATGCAAAGAAAGCAGTGCAGGTAAAGGAAAATGCAAAAACAGAGCCACATCTTGCAGCATCTAACAATGTTTTTGTTTGCGAGAAGGAACATTTTACACCAACCATACTTACTGCAAAGGATGGTACAAAGGTTTTGGATTTCGGTCAGAATATTGCAGGTTATTTGAAGTTTGCAGTACAAGGAAGAAAAGGTCAGAAAATCCGGCTTGTCTGTGGGGAAACGCTGGATAAAGACGGCAAGGTTGACTTGTCGGGAATTCAGGAAACAAGACCGGCAAAGGGTTGGAGTGAACTGACACTGATTATGAAGTTGCTTGGGAAAGAGCCGAAAGCACCGGTTGAACTGACACCTAAGCAGGAAATTATCTTTTTATGCAGTGGAGAAAAAGATTCCTATAAGACGAGTTTTGCAATATTTGGCTTCCGCTATGTGCAGATAGAAGGAGATGTGCCGGTGAATCCGGAGGCATTTGAAGCGATTGCGGTTTATTCAGATATGGAGCAGACCGGAAGTTTCTGTTGTTCAAATGCACTGGTTAATCAATTGTATCAAAATACCGTATGGAGCATGAAGGGCAATTTTCTCGACCTTCCGACAGACTGTCCGACCAGAGAACGTCTGGGGTGGACAGGAGATGCACAGATTTTCTTTGATACCGGAGCATATATGATGAATACGGCTTCCTTTTTCCGTAAGTGGATGACAGATATGGAAGATAATCAGTTTGAGAACGGACTGCTTTCTGCGGTGCTTCCGTTTCAGGGTGCGGAAATCATGTATAAAAATACCGGCTCTTCGGTAGGCTGGGCAGATGCTGTTTATCTGATTCCGTACCGTTACTATAAACGTTTTGGGGATAAAAAGGTTTTAGAAAAATACTGGCCGATGATGAAAAGGTATACGGATTATCTTATGAAGCATCTGGGAATGTCGGATAAGAAAAAAGCAAAAGCAAATCCGTATAATGATTACACATACGAAAAAGGGGTACATCTGGGAGAATGGCTGGAGCCGGAAGAATTCCGTGACAAAGTGTATGGAGCACAGGCGAAGCATCCGGAAGAATGTACGGCATATCTGTATCTTGCCATGACTACGGTAGCAGAAATTGCGGAATTGTTAGGAGAATCGGCATATGCGGCTACATGCCGCACTTATGCAAAAGGTGCAAAAGAGGCATACAACACATTGTTTGTAAAGACAGGAACACTGCGCACAAACCGTCAGACAAAGATTGTTCGTCCGCTGGCACTGGGACTGCTTGATGGGGATGCCAAGGCAGAAGCAGAAGCGTTACTTGAGGAAGCGGTGAAAGATTATCAATACCGAGTAGGAACCGGTTTTCTGTCAACACCATTCCTTCTTCCGACACTGACTGGGGCAGGGAAAGCAGAGACTGCGTATAAGATGCTGGAAAATACAAAGAAACCAAGTTGGCTGGGAGAGGTCGTAGATGGTGCAACGACTGTCTGGGAGAACTGGGAAGGAACTGCAAGCCTGAATCATTATTCTCCGGGTGCAGTGTGCCAGTGGCTTTTTGAGACAGTCGGTGGTATCCGGGCAGATGGCGAAAATCATTTTGTGATTGCACCGGTACCGGGTGGTACGCTGACGGAAGCGAAGACGGCTTATCAAAGTATATATGGAAAGGTGGAAACTGCATGGAAGAAAGAGAAAGCAGGAATACACTATACCATCACAATTCCGGCAAATACAACTGCAGACGTGCTATTGCCGGATGGAAGAAGAGAAGTGGTTTCTGCCGGGGTGCATGAATTTTAAGTATGGAAGTTACTGTTCCCCCAAAATAGGATACAAGAGTTGATTTTTGCTTTGCGAAGCGAATTTGTATGCAGAAATCAATCGATATCGGGCATACTATTTTAACATAAGTAATTTGAATTAAATTTATTTAAAACTGATGAGAAAAAAGTCATAGAATTAAATATAATTAAAACTAGCGATAAAAACGTTATAGAATTAAATGTATTTAAAATGTTGACAAAAAATTGCGGAATGGTAAAATAGGATTAATAGGAGGTGTCCGGATATGGTAAAGCGGGAATTATATTTAAAAAGAGTACGACCTTTTTACGAATCGGAATTGATAAAAGTAATCATGGGGATTCGCAGATGCGGAAAATCGACACTGCTTCGGCAGATAAAGGAAGAACTGGTAGAAAATGGCATAGCGGAATCTCAGATTATCGAGATGAATTTTGAAGATTATAAATATCGAAAATATCATAATCCAGATGAATTTTATGCGTATGTGGAGGAACAGCTTATTTCAGAGGATAAGTATTATCTGTTGTTTGACGAAATACAGAATGTTACTGATTTTGAGCTGGTCGTCAACTCGTTCCGTGCTACACATAATGTAAGTATTTTTCTTACCGGTTCTAATTCCAAGTTGTTATCCGGTGAACTTGCTACACATTTGGGTGGCAGAACCATATCATTTTACATGATGCCATTTTCTTTTCGTGAATTTTGCATATATCGTGGAGAAGAAAAGGGAACAAGAGCATTATTTGCCGAGTATATCCGCTGGGGCGGTTTCCCGATGGTATGTGCAGCAGAAGATGATGAGACGAAGCAGGTTCTTTTAACGAATTTATATGATTCTATTGTACTAAAAGATATTATCATGCGTAATAAAGTGGCATCACCACATGCCCTTGAAAAGATACTGGAATATGTGATTGCCAATACATCATTAACGCTTTCCGGAAATCAGGTTGTAAACAGTCTGAAGGAAGACGGGCTGGATATATCCGCACCTACGGTATACGATTACCTGCGTTACATGGAAGAATCCTGTATTGCAAAAAAAGTGTGCAGATATGATATTCGCGGCAAAAAAGTTTTGGCATTTGAAGAAAAGGTCTATGTAAGTGATTTAGGACTTTTTACATTGAAAAAGAATCGTGTAAAAGATGAATATAATCTGATAATAGAGACAGTCGTATACAATGAATTGATTGCACGGGGGTATCAGGTTTATATCGGAAAGACATATCGGGGGGAAGTAGATTTTATTGCTACTTATCTTGACAGAAAGATATATATACAGGCTGCTTATGTCATGGAAAGCGAAGAGACGATAGAGCGGGAGTTCGGTGCATTTGATGCGATTGCAGACCATTATCCGAAGTATGTCATATCTTATGATGACTGGACCAATGACCGTGATGGAATACGGCATTTGAATCTGATTGATTTTTTGATGGATGAGACATTGATAGAATAGTAGAAAAATACACTTAAAAAACCTATATATAAAGTGTTATTATGTCGGAGTAAAAAGATAAGATAGCGTTTCATGTAACGCGGAAAGGAGATTTTATTTACAGTTTTTAAAATCAAATTAACAGTTCGGACATTTTTTTGCGGTTTGGGTATAGAATGAAATTCCTTGACAATGATACCCAATTTTTCACTATTTTTTAGACGAAAATGCAGAAAATGAAGTGTTTTTGGGTATCAGTGGAATAATATGAAACTGATACCCAAAAATTTTGTTTTTTTGGGTATAGGTGTTGTCAATTTTTTCTTGATACCCAAATGGTATGATTTAGATTGAATCATTTTCGGTATATACAAAAAAATCCCTTATGAAATGGTGTTACGTTCGTTGGGTGATGACGAAACCTGCGAACGAAATATCGCTAGTTGAATACTTTCCTTAAAAATGTTATAGTAAGTTAAGGTTTTAACAATAAAACTTACGAAGGGAGAAAGTTATGGATAAAAAATACGAAGCACTGTTTACTCCATGGAAAATCGGTAACGTGGAGATTAAAAACAGAATCGTTATGTGTCCTATGGGCGGAACATCGCTTTTCGGGTGGTTCGAGCTTGGCGGCTGTCATTTTGACAAGGAAGCGGCGAAGCTGTTTCTGGAACGGGCGAACAATAACGTGGGGCTGATTATTCCCGGTATTGCGCCGCTGCGTGATACATTTTGGGGCAAATGGCTTTGGCAGAATTCGAAAATGTTTGATGAATTAAAGGATTTTATGAAGGAGATTCATAAAACTGATACGAAATTATTCGTACAGCTTACAGCCGGAATGGGACGTTCCTGGGCAATTACAGAGGCAATTGCGCCGTTACATAAGAATAAAATCACACGCGCATTAATCAAACCGGTGATTGATACTTCACATGAGCTGGCAAGTCCAAGCCCGCAGCCTTCCCGCTGGGCACCGGATATTGAATGTCCGCAGATGACAGTGGAACAGATTCATGAAATTATCGAAGCCTTTGCGAAAACCGCGAAGCTTTGTAAAGATGCAGGTGTGGATGGCGTAGAGGTTCATGCAGTACACGAGGGGTATCTGTTAGACCAGTTTGCAATTGAATTTTTCAATAAGAGAACGGATGAATATGGCGGAAGTTTTGAAAACCGTTACCGTTTTGCAGTAGAGGTAGTAAAGGCAATTAAGGAAGCGTGTGGGGAAGATTTTCCGGTTTCACTGCGTTATTCAGTAGAGTCAAAGCTGAAAGGCTTTTGTAAAGGTGCAATGCCGGGCGAAGATTATGAAGAAGTCGGCAGAAATATGGTAGAGTCTGAAAAAGCAGCCAAATATTTACAGGATGCAGGCTACGACATGCTGAATGCGGACAATGGAACTTATGATTCATGGTACTGGGCACATCCACCAATGTATATGCCTTTAAACTGTAACCTTGATGATGTGGCACATATCAAAAAGTTTGTGGATATTCCGGTAGTCTGTGCAGGCAGAATGGAACCGGAAGATGCTGCGAAAGCGATTGCAGAAGGACGTATTGACGGTATGGGCGTGGCTCGTCAGTTCCTGACTGACCCGGAATGTATTACGAAGCTGATTGATGACAGGCTGGAGGAGATTAAGCCGTGTATTTGCTGTCACAGCGGATGCTTTAATTTCTCTTCTTCTAAAGGTCATGCAAATACACAGGATTTGACCGATACGATGGGACTTGCACGTTGTGCATTAAATCCACAGACGATGCAGTCTAAGAAATATAAATTGGAGCCGGCCAAAAAGAAAAAGAAAATTGCAGTTGTCGGTGGCGGTATTGGTGGTATGGAAGCAGCAATTGTCTGTGCGAAACGAGGTCACAGTGTAACCTTATATGAAAAAGGTGAGAAACTGGGCGGAGTGTTTATTGCGGCAGCAGCACCAAGTTTTAAAGAAAAAGACCGTGATTTGATAAAGTGGTATGAACGTGAAATAACACGTTATCCGATTGAAGTGAAATTACATACTGAGGTAAAGGATGTTGCTTCTCTTGGAGCAGACGAAGTCATTATCGCAACCGGAGCGACAGCGAAGAAGCTTCCGGTGAAGGGTGCAGAACGTGCAATGGATGCGACAGAATACTTGCTTGGAGAAAAAACAGTCGGTGAAAAAGTGGCAATTATCGGCGGTGGTCTGACAGGTTGTGAGATTGCATATGATTTATATTTACAGGGTAAGAAGCCGGTCATCGTTGAAATGATGGATGATTTGATTGTGACAAAGGGTATCTGCCTTGCAAATACAAGTTTCCTCCGTGACTGCTTTGAGACAAATAAGGTTCCGGTACATCTGGAAACGAAGCTGAATGAAGTGTTAGAAGATGGTGTCATGGTTACAGATAAGAGCGGCAAGACATTTAAGATTGATGCAGACAGCGTAATTTTATCTGTCGGCTATAATCCTGCGCCTCTTGCACCGAAGGCAAAACATATACATGTCATCGGTGATGCAAATAAGGTTGGTAATCTTCGTACTGTAATCTGGGGTGCATGGGATGTGGCTATGAAACTTTAAGGTTATTACATGGAGTGAACTGGAATAATTTATGAGAGGAAATTAGATTAGTATGATGAAATTAACACCTGAACAGCAGGCAATTTTAGATGGTGCGCAGGGTGAGACAATGGCAAAGGTGATGAAAACGCAGGTTATGTATGGAGAAGCGTTCGGTGCAGAGAAAATGGTGCCGGTTACTTCGGAGTACAATCATCTGGTTACATCTTTTGGCTTGAAATTACTCGCACCGGTATATGAACTGATGGATAAATTATTGGAAGCAAATGCGCCTTCCAAACAGAAGTTTTCGGTAGATCCGCGTCCGATGGATGCAAATGTTCCGGCTAATTTTTTACAGAAATTAATTTTTGAAAAATTCATGTATAGCAAGCAGGATTTCTATGAAGGGCAGTTAGAAAAACTGGGACTTCTGAATGATGATGCTTTCACCTGTACCTGTTACATGGATGAGGTTGGCAATAAACCGAAAAAGGGTGACGTATTAAGCTGGGCAGAATCTTCTGCTGTAGTCTATGCGAACTCTGTTTTGGGTGCGCGCTGTAACCGAAATTCCGGTATTATGGATATTATGGGTTCCGTACTCGGCTATGTTCCGTATTTTGGACTGCTTACCGATGAAGGAAGAAAAGCGACATGGATTATCGAGGTAAAGACAAAGAAGAAACCGGAGGCACAGCTTTTGGGTTCTGCAATCGGTATGAAAGTAATGGAAGATGTTCCGTATGTCAAAGGTCTTGACAAATGGCTTGGTACAGAGCTTGATGATGCTGCCTGCACTTATTTGAAAGATTTCGGTGCGGCTACGGCATCGAACGGAGCAGTAGGTCTGTATCATATTGAAAACTTAACACCGGAAGCAAAAGAACTCGGTGAAACACTGATTACAGAAGGTGCAAAAGTTTATGTGATCGATGATGCAGAATTAGAACGTGTGAAAAATAATTATCCGGTTATCTGGAAAGATAAAAATGCGAAACCAAAGCTTTGTTTCTTAGGTTGTCCGCACATGAGTTTACAGCAGTTGAAGGACTGGACAGACCGTGTGGAAGCGGGCTTAAAAGAAGCCGGCAACAGCAAGGTGGTAATCCCTACTGTATTTACCGCTTCGCCGGGTGTGTTAAAAGAATTTGAAAAAACAGAATACGCAGAAAGATTAAAGAAGACAGGTGTTATCACTTCTTATATCTGTCCATTGATGTATATGAATAATCCGTTGTGTAAATCTATGCCGGTTATTACTTCGTCCAATAAACTGCGTACTTATACAACCTCCCGCTATTATACAGATGATGAGATTCTCATACAGATTACAAAGGGAAAAGGCTGAAAAATAATGTAGTAGTGCCGCAGTATCATAGCGGCAGATTGAGAGGAAACTATGAAAGAATTTAAAGGACGTGTGGTAACTCCGGGGACGGTGAAAGCAGAAGCCGTTGTTACACATGAAGGATTTAATACACTTGCATCGCTTCAGAGTGCATTACAGTTCGGTGATAAAACTACAAAGTGTGGAGACCAGAGTAATCAGGAATTATATGGGAAACCATTAAAAGGAAAAGCACTCTGCCTGCCACAGACCATTGGTTCTACGACAGGCGGACTGGTGCTTTACTGTGCCTGTGCGATGGATCGCCAGCCGTCATGTATGCTTTTTGCAAATCATATTGATTCACTTGCTGCAGCAGGTGCAATCTTGGCAGATGTATGGCTTGATAATGTGTCAATGCCGGTGGTAGATTGTCTTGGCGAAGAATTTTTGGCTTATGTCAAAGATGGTATGACGATTACGGTCAAAGAAGATGGTATTGTGGTAGCAGAATAGAGCGTTGATGGAGAAAAAGTCCGTGACATTACCAATGGATAGTGTCATGGACTTTTTAAATACTCACTTTTCTGAAAAGTGTGTTTAGT
>CAYMTX010000037.1:0-19147 GCA_964393475.1 uncultured Roseburia sp.
GCTGTAGCACGGGATGCATCCTGATTGTCCAGCTTTGTCTTTGTCTGACCTTCAAATCTTGGGTCCGGATGTTTAATGGAAATAACTGCCGTCATACCATTACGCACATCTGCACCGGTAAAATTGGCATCCTTTTCTTTCAAAATGCCAAGTTCTCTCGCATAATTATTGATAACCGTTGTAAAGACAGTCTTAAAACCGGTAATATGCGCACCACCTTCTGCATTAAATATATTATTACAAAAACCTAAAATATTCTCATGGAATTCGTTCGTATACTGGAATGCTGCTTCTACCTCAATCCCTTCACTGATACCTTTAAAATGTACCACTTCATGAAGTGTCTCAGCATTTTTATTAATATCTTTTACAAACCCCTTAATACCTTCCTCTTCATGGTACTCAATGTGCTCCACTTCTGCACCGCGGCGGTCTTCATAAATAATCGTAAGCTTTGGATTCAAATATGCTGTCTCATGCATACGACTCTTTACTTCGTCTTCTTTGAATTTCGTTTTTTCAAAAATCTCCGGATCCGGCAAAAAGTTTACTCTCGTACCTGTCTTTTTTGTCTTCCCGATTTTCGGAAGTAAACCATTCTCCAACTCGATAGTCGGAACACCACGTTCATAGCAGTCATGATGCACAAAACCTTCTCTGCTAATCTGCACATCCATATAAGTAGACAGTGCATTAACAACAGAAGAACCTACACCATGAAGACCTCCGCTAGTCTTGTACGCAGAATCATCGAACTTTCCGCCCGCATGTAAAGTCGTATAAACCAAACGCGCTGCCGATACTCCCTTCGCATGCATACCAACCGGTACACCTCGTCCGTTATCTTCTACTGTACAAGAACCATCAGCCTCTAATGTAACCCAAATAGTATCACACGCTCCTGCCAGATGCTCGTCCACTGCATTATCTACGATTTCATATATTAAGTGATTCAAACCTTTTCTTGAAACACTTCCGATATACATCCCCGGTCTCTTACGAACGGCCTCCAACCCTTCTAAAACCGATATATTACTTGCGTCATATGTCGACTTTGCCATTTTTACAACCTTACCTTTCCACTACCTGCAAACCTTATACTACAAACTTTATACTGCAACCATAAAGTTACTCTTCCCTATGATTGCCATTATAATATAATAACTATTTCTGTGCTTCCATATGCGAGATTACCATAAGCGCAATCTTAAAAGTCATCGCATCATCAAATTTACGGATATCCAATCCAATTATTTTCTCTAAACGTTCCAAGCGATACACCAATGTATTCCGATGCACATAAAGCTGACGTGCTGTCTCGGAGATATTTAAATTATTTTCAAAAAACTTCTGAATAGTCACCATAGTCTCTTCATCAAATACATCTGGAATGCCATCTGTAAATACTTCCTTAATAAACATCTCACACAGAGTCATCGGAAGCTGATATATCAAACGACCAATTCCAAGCAGACTGTAACTAATAATCTCTTTCTCTGCGTAAAAAATACGCCCTACTTCGAGTGCCATCTTAGCTTCCTGATAAGATTTGGCAATGTCCTGTAGATTATGTACACGATTACCGTAACCAACACGAACCTTTACCATAGCTTCCGCATGCATATTATCTATAATCATACTGGCTAATGCCATAAGGTCCTCTTCCTTTTTCATTTCGCGGCAATCTTTTACTAAAATCACACTCTTCTCATCAATCTCCGTCACAAAATCTCTCGTCTTAGTAACAAAAAGATTCTTTACCGTCTCCATAACAGCAGCATCTTTTCTACCTTCGATTTCAATCACGTAAACTACGCGTTCAGACTGCTCAATATGTAATTTTTGCGCCTTGTTATACATGTCTACAACCAACATATTCCCAAGCAAAATATTCTGCATGAAATTATTTCGGTCAAACTGCTCCATATATGCTCCGGCAAGATTACGAATCTGGCATGCTGCCATTTTTCCAACCATATACGCTTCTTCACTGGAAGCGTGCGCCAACAAAACATATTCCAACGCATCATCCACTACAATCTTAAAGAAAAAACAATCTGCCTGCATCTGACTCTCTGCCATAGAATCAGCAAACGCTACCACTGCTTCTTCCATATCCTGCTCCGGCGTAAAGGTTGACGCTACCATTTTTCCTTTTTCTGTATAGACTGCCATATCCGTTTTAGATATGTCGCGCATCTCGTCAATTGCCACTTGAATCTTGTGATTTGAAATCATATTACTCCTCATCCTTTAACCTAGAAAAACTGGGTACATAGACTGCACCCAGTTTTTGGTTTTATGTTTATTTAATTTTACCGAATTAGTTTGTAATTGTCAATTCAGTTTCTTTATCGAAGCAATGAATCTTTGTTGAATCAATTGCTAACTTAATATGGTCACCCATACGAGCAGATGTTCTGGAATCAACTTTAGCTGTAACTGCAGCACCACCAGCTGTAACATATAATAATACTTCTGAACCTAATAATTCGTATCCGGTTACGTCTGTCTCAAATACAGCATCTTCGTGACCAGCGATTACATTTTCGCCTACATTCTCCGGTCTGATACCCATAACAACTGTCTTGCCATCATAAGCTTTTACTTTTGCAGCTTTTTCTGCCGGAAGAACAATTGATGTCTTATCAAAATTAAGAGTAACTTTTTCGCCTTCAACTTTAACAACTGTATCAATGAAGTTCATCTGTGGTGAACCAATGAAACCTGCTACGAATAAGTTGTTAGGCTCATTGTATAATTTCTGTGGAGAATCAACCTGCATGATAACACCATCTTTTAATACAACGATTCTTGTACCTAATGTCATAGCCTCTGTCTGGTCATGTGTTACGTAGATGATTGTAGCTTTCAATCTGTTATGTAAAGAAGCAATTTCTGAACGCATCTGTACACGTAACTTAGCATCTAAGTTTGAAAGAGGTTCATCCATTAAGAATACCTTTGGATTACGAACGATAGCACGACCCATAGCTACACGCTGTCTCTGACCACCTGATAAAGCCTTTGGTTTACGATCTAATAATTTCTCAAGGTCAAGAATTTTAGCTGCTTCTTCAACTTTTCTCTTGATTTCATCCTTTGGAACTTTTCTTAATTTTAATCCGAATGCCATATTATCAAATACAGTCATATGTGGATACAATGCGTAGTTCTGGAATACCATCGCAATATCTCTGTCCTTTGGTTCTACATCGTTCATTAATTTTCCGTCAATGTAAAACTCACCGGAAGAAATTTCTTCAAGACCTGCAATCATACGTAATGTAGTAGATTTACCACAACCTGATGGTCCTACGAAGATGATAAATTCCTGATCTTCTACTTCAAGATTGAAATCCTTAACTGCTTCAAAGCCGTTAGGATATACTTTACAAATGTTTTTCATTGATAAACTTGACATTTTTAATACCTCCATATAATCGTATAAACAATTTTCGATAGGACTACTATACCGAAAAACTGACAAAAATACTATATGTGACCTATACAAAAATAAATGGGGTTTTCAGTCATTTTGACGGAAAGCCTTTTGCCTAATACAAAATACCCCTACGCTTTACCTGTAGAACCAAATCCTCCGGCACCACGTTGGGTTGTTTCTAATTCCTCAACCTCCACAAAATCCATATCATAACGTTTCTGAAGAATCAACTGGGCAATTCTGTCTCCATGCTTTACAACTCTCGTTTCTTCTGAATCATTGTGTAATGCAACTATATATTCACCGGTATAGTCTTCATCGCAGACACCTACACAATTCGCCGGTCGTAATCCTTCTTTTGAAGATAATCCGCTTCTTGCATACACTCCAACAAAAAATCCTTCCGGCGGTGTCATGCTTAACCCCGTCCCAATCTTAACTGTTGTATGAGGAGCAATCGTTACTTCGCTGCTTTCATTTAAAATACAAGCATACACATCATATGCCGCAGCTTTATCACTACCTTTACTCGGAAGCAGTGCCGCATCTGCAAGTTTCTTTATCTTTACTACCATGATTTTTCCTTTCAGTATTATTTTTATATTTTCCACTCCAGGGCAATATGCTCAGATTTCTTATCACGCATCATAAGACCCAGCACCGCTTCACGTGCAGATTTTCCGTCAAATAACACCGCATTCACTTCCCGGATAATCGGCATATCCACATCATATTTTTCTGAAAGAGTAATAGCCGCTTTTGCCGAATACACGCCTTCCACTATCATTTTTACCTCTTCCATTGCTTCCTGCATGGTATATCCCTGACCAATTAACATACCGGCTTTTCTGTTACGGCTGTGTTTACTCTGACACGTTACGATTAAATCACCAATTCCGGTCAAACCATTTAACGTCTCTGCACTTGCTCCCATTTTTAATGCCAGACGGCTCATTTCTGAAATACCTCTGGTAATAAGCGCAGCTTTTGTGTTATCACCATAACCAAGACCATCTATCATACCTGCTGCCAGTGCAATTACATTTTTTAAAGAGCCCCCCAGTTCCATCCCCAGCACATCCGGACTGGTATAAACACGGAATACTTCATTCATAAAAATATCCTGAACACCTTCTGCTACTTCCCTTTTTGGGGCACCTGCCACTACAGTAGTAGGTAACTCTCTTCCCACCTCTTCTGCATGGCTTGGTCCACACATAACAGCTACATCCACATTCTTTCCCGCATTTTCAAGAACCTCTTCCACAACCTCTGAAACGGTCAGCAGTGTAGTTTCTTCGATTCCTTTTGCTACACAGACAATAACCTGTCCCTTATCCAAAAAAGCAGTCATCGCCTCTACCGTACTTCTTGTATATATAGAAGGAACTGCGAGTATAAGATAATCAATTCCTTCTACTGCTTCTTTCATCTCAGAAGTAAAGCGCATATCCTTTGGAAGTCTGACACCGGGAAGTTTATCCAGATGTTCATGATATTCCTCTAACATTCTGACATTACGTTCTGATCTGGACCAGACTGTAACTTCATTGCCGTTTGTATAAAGTACCTTCGCAAGAGCAATCCCCCAGCTTCCGGCACCTATTACCGCTGTTTTTGCCATATAACCTCACATTCTGTCACTATTGCAACTGCACAAATATATTTAGGCTTCTTTTTTGGAACCAACCTTATTCTCTGTTCCGTCCAATAAACGATGGATGTTGGCTTTATGTCTCCAGATTGCCATTACCCCGAATATAATAGCCAAAATATCATATTCAAGAATATTTTCTGCCGGAAGCGAAAGTGCTCCGATAAAATTAAACTCTACTACCTGAATAATAAATAATACTGCCATTAAAATAGACCCTAATGACACATATTTTGTCAGCCACAAGCACATAACAAATACTGCAAGGCATGCCGGTACTGCAAGCGGACATACTGCCATCACAACTCCTGCCGTACACGCAATTCCTTTACCGCCTTTAAACTGTAAGTAGAATGGAAAATTATGTCCCAATACTGCCCCAAGTCCTGCGTACATACCGAGAACTCTTGCATCTCCGTCAAAATTACCACCGAAAAAATAAATTGCCAATAATACCGCAGCGACTGCCTTTAAACAATCTCCCGCAAAAGTAATTACACCAGCCTTCCAGCCTAATGTACGAAGTGTATTGGTAGCCCCGGCATTACCGCTACCATGTTCCCTAATGTCAATTCCATTCGCTTTTCCATAAAAATAACCGGTTTGGAAAGTTCCAATTACATATCCAATTGCCAATACAATGAAACGAATCGCTACCACCATTAATTTTTATCTTCCTTTCTCTCACGTGTAATGAACTTCAACGCTGTTCCACGGAATCCGAAGGTATCACGAATACGGTTCTCCAAATAACGTGTATATGAGAAGTGCATCAATTCTTTGTCATTTACAAAAATGACAAATGTCGGCGGTTTTACACCAACCTGTGTCACGTAATAAATACGAAGTCTCTTTCCTTTGTCTGAAGGCGGCTGCTGCATCGCAACTGCTTCTGCCACAATTTCATTTAAGACACCGGTTGCAACACGCATACTGTTATTTTCAAGTACAGCATCAATGGTCTCAAAAACCTTACCGATACGCTGACCTGATTTTACAGAAATAAAAATAATTTCTGCATATGGCATAAAGCTTAACACTTCACGGATTTTTTCTGTATGTCTGTATATGGTCTTGTCATCTTTTTCAATGGCATCCCATTTATTTACAGCGATAATGACACCTTTTCCACGGTCATGTGCAATACCTGCGATTTTCGCATCCTGCTCTGTGACACCCTCTGTCGCATCAATCATAATGATACATACGTCCGCACGTTCTACTGCGGTAACTGCACGAATGATACTATAACGTTCGATTTCCTCTTTAATCTTATTCTTACGGCGGATTCCGGCTGTATCAATAAATACATATTCCTTACCATTATATTTGATATCCATGTCAATGGCATCACGGGTAGTTCCTGCAATATCAGATACAATCACGCGGTCTTCCTGTGCAAGTCTGTTAATCAAAGAAGACTTTCCTACATTCGGTTTACCGATAACTGCAACCTTCGGACGCTCATCTTTTTCTTCCTCCGGATTATATTCCGGGAAGTATTTTACTACTTCATCCAACATATCGCCCAGTCCTAACATAGAAGACGAAGAAACAGGGAATGGTTCACCAATTCCCAAATTATAAAACTCGTATACATCCGGCATAAATTTTTCAAAGCTATCTACTTTATTTACAACCAATACAACCGGTTTACCGGAACGTCTGAGCATATCTGCCACTTTCGAATCTGCATCCTGCAGTCCCTGTCTAACATCTGTTAAAAAGATAATAACATCCGCAGTTGCAATAGCAATTTCTGCCTGTTCACGCATCTGTGACAAAATAACATCACTACTGTCCGGCTCAATACCTCCGGTATCAATCATTGTAAATTCATGGTTTAACCATGTCACGTCTGCATAAATTCTGTCTCTGGTTACTCCGGGAGTATCTTTTACAATCGAAATACGCTCTCCCGCAAGTGTATTAAACAATGTAGACTTTCCTACGTTTGGTCGTCCTACAATTGCAACAATCGGTTTACTCATATTTATAACCATCCTTTCTTTCTCAAACCATATAATAATTCCATATCTTACTCTTTATCAATAGATGCCAAGCATCGAATTTAACAAATCACTTCCTCCGGACGATACAATATCAATCTGTATCTCAAGAGCTTCCTCTAAGTCGCTCACCGTCATATCATCTAACAGTGTCTCCTCGCCGCTGCGAAGTAAATTACAAGGCAACAGTACACGTTCACCCAGCCTGCCGTTTGCCTTTACTTCTTTGAGCTGTGCCAGAATATCCTGTCCGGTCAAAAGTCCTGAAACCGTAATCATTTCACCGAAGAAATCATTCCGTATTGCAACGACATCAATGTGATAATTCGGAAATCTCTCCTGGCACTCTTTCGCCAGCTCCTCAATAAATGGTGCAGGCAGTCTTCCCGTCACAAGCGTCACAAAATGTTCCTGCTTACAATCCGGAAGCATTTCTTCCGGCACTTCTCCGCTTTGTACATTTTGTTCCAATAATGCTAAAGCTTCATGAAACTCATCAATCAAAAGTCTTAACATTCCGACACCGTTTTCTAACTGAATATAACCATCGTAATTATCTTCTTCCGGCAATGGCTGTTCTGCTAGCAGATACCATTCGTCACTGGCATGTACAAAATGAGTACCGTGACTTTCCATACACTTATCCTGCCACTTGTGAATCATCTCTAATACCTGTTCTGCATCCTCCTTTGTAAAAGGCTCAAGTGGGTATAGCCCTTCACGATACTTAGAAAGTCCGACCGGAACAACCGATACACTCTCCATATATGGCAGATACTTCGTCAAATCGCTGATAGACCGCTCCAACTCTACACCATCATTCACGCCTTTACAAAGAACAATCTGTCCGTTCATATGGACACCACCCTGATAAAGGGTATCTATTTTCTTCAATGCTTCACCCGCGAAACGATTGTGAAGCATCATACAGCGCAATTCGGGATTGGTTGTCTGTACCGACACATTAATCGGTTCCAGCTTATAATCAACGATACGTTGCAAATCCGCCTCTTTCATATTCGTCAGCGTGACATAATTCCCCTGCAAAAAGGACAATCTGGAATCATCGTCTTTAAAATATAATGTCTCCCTCATTCCCGGCGGCATCTGGTCAATAAAACAGAAAATGCACTTATTCTGACAGGATTTGTAATCGTCCATCAGTCCGTTTTCAAATTCAATCCCTAAATCCTCGTCATAGTCCTTCTCTATCTCTAATTCCCACTCTTCTCCGTTTGCCTTCTTAAAAAGTGCCCCCAGATATTCATCATGAATCAGGAAATGATAATCGAAGACATCTCCGATTTCTTTTCCGTTAATACTGATTAATTCATCGCCCGGCTCTAATTCCATTTCCTCTGCAATACTGCCAGGTTCAATTGTATTTATAATATGTTTTCCCATACTGCTCCTTAACTTCACTCTGTCCCTTATTAATAAGAAACTGCAACAAAACGAATGTATCATCTTATTCTTTGAATCTTCACATTCTTTGAATAGTTACAGTTTACAAAAAAATTGCCGGAATGGCAACTTGAAATTGCAATTCCGGCTCTTTTCCTTCATTTTTTATTTTTCAGCAGTTCCCAAAGCGTCATATTCACTATAAGTATATACCTGCCATGTATCATTTATAATGCCAAGCTCTTCTAACGCCGCAATCAGATTCACGCATTTTTTGCCGAAACTCATGTAAACTGTTTCACTGTCCACTCTTCCGTCAAAGGTTACCCCCTGATATACGGCTGCGTCTGCTGTCTCTACTGCCCCAAGATAACCTCCGCCAGCCATATTCTCATAATACATCGGGATTTCATAGTACTTATCTGATATTCTTTCAATTCCGTCTTCATTATAGAACCGAATCCGTATATCATTCATAAAATGATCTTTCCCACTCTCTGCATTAAAAGGACTAAATTCATATTCTATCCAGTTTCCTGCTTCCAAATCCTTTTGAAAAGCCTCCATTACAACAGAAATCTCTTCTTCCGTAAAACGATACTCCAGGTAATTCTGATATTGATCATAAAGTCCGATATATCCTGTCAGATACATATTGCTTTCATAATTTTTACCAAGCAAATACTGTTTTAAACGCTCCGGCTCTGTTTCTTTTGCCAGAATCTGACCACATGTAGTATCCGGATTAAGTGGATTCTCTGCATCAACCGGAAGAGAGTAAGTACGCACTACATAACTTCCATCTGTCAGAAGATATTTGATTGTAACGCTGTAAGCACTCGTATTACTGTCCATTCTTGCCAGAAGATTTTCCTCTTTTTCTGAAATTATCTGCGCATGAGTTGCCAGCAAATCCTCTATCTCTTCCCCTTCGTATTTTATCGGATAATCTCTGCATGCCCATGCCTCTGTAATATCCTCCTGCTTTGGCATATAGCTTTCCAGTCCGAACATATCTGCATTCAGCGCAAGAAGAAAAACTGTCATAAATGCTGCAGATACAACCGCTTCAATGATAATCTTCTTTTTGAAAATATGAAATGTTTTCTGCATCAGCATTTCTGCCATAAAGCAACCGATAAAAATACATACAAGCACAAAGCACAGCATGATAGCAAAACGTGCATCACTATATCGTACTGTATCAAAGTAAAATATTTCTGAAATCCCTATTCCTAATGTCGTACCGCCACAGATTCCCAGACCAATCCGGAAAATTGGTTTCATAAATTTTACTGCTATCACATCACCTGCTGTTTCCAGCTGACGGCGGCGATATAATTGGTAAGCCAGCACAAAAAGCAGTACACCCACTCCCGCATAAGCAGCAACTACATTTCCTCCGGATATTGTAATCTTATCCAAACGCTCCAGTACATCATTGTATTCGGTTGTTATCTGCACACTGCTTTCCAGATAATACAACGGTGAAAGCACATAAGAAATATCGCTTCCCCACAAGTCATGTAAACCGTATGTAATATTAATAATCAGGTTCTCCAGCACTTCTCGGAGAATCACATACAGATAATTTGCAATATAACAATATACCGGCATCGCCATCATATGTCCGGTCAGCATGGCAACCGCTGTTGCAAATGCCACTCCGAAAAATGTAATTCCAAGCTGGAACAAAAGCAGATACAGCAGGACATCGATTCTTGTCACGCCACATCCAATCCCTACAAATACGCCTGCCACAAAACTAATCATCTCCGGTATTGCCAGAAACAGAAATGCAGACAGTGCATTTGTCACAAAAAGTTCTAATCGTGTTACCGGAAGTCCATGAATTCCATTCGTATTCTTCGTATTATACAGATAGGAAAACACACACATGACCGCCACAACACAAAAAACAAATAATAGTGACGGACTTGCTGCCAAAGAAAAGATATTCCGTAATGCCGAATACTGTCTTACCAGTGGTTCTACCATATATCCATGCATATACTGGAACAGATTCACCGGTATGAATGCCAGCATCAGTATCAAATAACCGACCCAAAGTGGCCAGTAAAGCGTAAAATTCTTTTTGAATATGGTACGATTAAAACAGGATATCTTTGATTTCATAATCGACACCTCCCATTTCATAAATAAAAATTTCTTCCAGTGTCAGCGGAAGCACGTCTACTACCGTTGGCTTGCTCTGCTCCAGATATTCCCTTGCTTCCTTCGGGTCACCTTTTACAATCAGTGTATACACACGTCCGGTATTAGACATATGAAGTACTTCGAATTTTTCCGGCAATTTCGGAACACCACTCGGATATGCCACCTGAATTTTCGCAATATTTCCCTGCAAATCACTTAATGAGCGTTCAATCATGACTTTTCCCTTGTACATAATACCTACATGGTCACATACATCCTCTAACTCACGGAGATTATGAGAAGATACCAGTACTGTCATGTGCCGTTCCGCTACTTCTGCCATTAAGATACTCCAAATCTGTCTTCGCATAACCGGGTCAAGTCCATCCACAGGCTCATCCAGAATCAGCACATCCGGTTTACAGCAAATCGCCAGCCAGAATGCCACCTGTTTCTGCATACCTTTGGACAATCTGCGGATACTGCGCTTCACATCAATAGTTGGAAAATATTCTTTTAATTTCTCAAATAACTTCTCATCAAAATCCCGATAAATACCTTTGTAAAAATGCTTCATTTCCAAAGTGTCTGCCTGCAGAAAATAAAATAAATCATCCGGTATACACACGACCTTTTCTTTCACTTCACGATTCTCATATACCGGTTCTCCATGAATTAGAATTTCACCTGCATCCGCGCGGTAAACACCCATCAAATGACGGATTAAAGTCGATTTTCCGGCACCGTTTGGTCCTACCAATCCATAAATATTCCCTTCGCCGACATGCATTTCCACACCGTCTAACGCTTTGAATTTATCAAATGATTTACACAGTCCACTTACTTGTATCATACGTTTCCACTCCTCTCTGCCACTGTATCAATCCGTTCCTTCAAGCTCTCTTTTGAAACTTCCAGATACAAAAGTTCTGTCACGACTTCATCGAACTTTATCAGTAGTTCCTGCTCCCTTGCATTGCAGGCTTTCCCATTCTCTGCCACAAACGTTCCTTTTCCTACAAACGTGTATATGTAGCCTTCATTTTCCAGCTCGCGGTATGCCCGTTGAATGGTGTTGGGGTTAATGGCAAGCTGCGATGCCAGTTCCCTCACCGATGGCAGTTTTTCTCCGGAAACAAGTGCTCCGGTCACTACCAGCTTCCGCAATCCCTCTTTTATTTGTTCGTATATGGGCTTCGCATCCCTGTAATTTAACTGAACCAAAAGCAAACCTCCCATCTATATCAACTGTACTATTACTTTTAGTACACTTAATATACCACGGGAGGTTATCAGATACAATAAAGATAAACAAACGATTTTCTTAATATTTCTTTAAGGTAATGCCTACCCCAGATATGCACAAAGAAGTTTAAATGTATTCTCCACACCATCCTTATGGCTTCTTTCATATCCATGAGATGCATATACACCTGCACCAATCAAGCCATGTCTGATATCATACCCCGCTGTCAGTGATGCATCTACATCCGAGCCATAATATGGGTATACATCTACCGCAAAATCAATCTCATGCTCTTTCGCAGCTTTAATAAGTCCGGTTACTACATCGTAATTATAAGGTCCGCGGCTGTCCTTTGCGCAAATCGATACCTGTGTCTCGTCACAGGTCAGCCCATCACCGACACACCCCATATCGACAGAAATAACCTCTGTCACACCTACCGGAATGGATGCAGAACCACCATGTCCCACTTCTTCATATACCGTAATATGATGATAAATCATACGCTCCGGTTCAATATTTTCTTCTTTTAAATACTTTGCATAACCTAACAGAATGCCGACACTCAATTTATCATCCAAAAAACGGCTCTTGATATAACCAGAATCCGTCACAACTGTTCTAGGGTCAAAGCATACGACATCCCCTGCCATAATGCCAAGCTTTTCCGTATCTTCCTTTGATTTTACTTTTTCATCCAGAACAACTTCCATAGATGCAAATTTACGTTTGGTATCGTTATAATCACCATTCACATGAACAGACGCATTATCAATCTGTAATGTTCCCTCGTATTTTCCCGAAAATCTTGTATAAATGCGACAGTTTTCAGCTTCTGCATTATTAGCATTCATTCCACCGATTGGAGACACACGAAGCCGTCCGTTCCCTTTAATTTCTGTTACCATTGCACCTAATGTATCAATATGTGCACCCAGCATTACAGCATTCTCTTTGTCCTTTCCGCCAATAGCAACAAGTACGCCGCCTTTTACTGTAAGCTGTGGATCATAACCAAGCACACGATACTGCTCCATCACATATTCTGCTACTTCCTTCGTAAAACCTGATGGACTGTCAATCGCAAGAATATTCTTTGTTTCCTCTACAATATAATCTACATAGTTTTTCATATACTTCTTTCCTCACCTTCTTATATTTATTCACAAAATTTCACCGGATTCCGAGAAATGCCGCCAGATTACCGCGTTTTCCCATACTTGCCCGATGAGAAAATAATTCTGTATGATTACAACAGGTACAGAGATTCGTCACCGCAAGATGCTCCTTCCGTACTCCGGCTTCCAGCAGAACGATTTCATTTGCTTTCCACAGATCAAGCTGATATTTTTCATCAGCCTCATATCCGTTCACCACAGTCTTTGTTTTTTTCAACAATATCTCTGCTTCATGTCCCGGAAATGCCTGCATAAAAGATTCTGCTACATCCCTGCTCACCTCATAGCAGTCCTGACAAATGGAAGGTCCGATGGCACAATACAAATCCTCCGGTCTGCTTCCGTATTCCTTCTGCATCGCCTCTATCGTCACTTTGCCTATTTTACCAACAGTTCCCCGCCAGCCGGAATGTGATAACCCGACCGCCTTATTCACCGGATCGATAAAATAGAGCGGCACACAGTCCGCATAAAAAGTTGCCAGCATAAGTCCCGGTTCATTCGTAATTAGACCATCTATATCTGTATAATCTTTCGGTCTTACCACTCCCTTACCGGCATCCGCTTTTGTTACTTTTCGTATATTCGTAGTATGTGTCTGGTCACTGCACACAAACTGTTCCGTTCTTATTCCAAGTGCCCGTGCTATTCTGCGGTAATTCTCCTTCACCGCTGCTTCCTCATCACCTCTTGTAAAGCTCAAATTCATACTTGCACAGTCACCTGTACTTACTCCGCCGGCTCTGGTTGTAAAAGCGTGTATAAATCCTTCCGGTTCTTCTAATTTTCTAAAATGCAATAGCGGAACGGTCACACCCTGTTCCACCTCATATTCTTTATCCTTTAAAATCTGCTGATTATTCTTATATTGCATATGTCCTCTCAAACAATCCTACGCTCTGCCCATTCCGATAACACTTCACCTTATTTATAAACTACCATCCTGCATACTCGAATGCATTCTGAATCAGCGTATACTCCTCTCCGCTTACAGCAACGACATCAAACCGGCACGGTTTCGTTTCCGGATAGCCGTGTATCAGACAATAATACGATGCTACTTTACTGATAACCCGCTGTTTTCTCTGATTCACTGCCTCCAATGGATTCCCGCTTTTCCCGTTGCTGCGGTATTTCACTTCCACAAAAACAAGATATGCCCCGTCTTTTGCAATAATGTCAATCTCACCGATACGACAGCGGAAATTGTATTCCACAATTTCATATCCCTGTTGTTTTAAATATTCGCCTGCCAGCTTCTCATACGCAGTACCGACTGCACGTTTATTCATAGTCCTACCTTTGCCTTCAGACGATCCATATCGTCTACAAACACCAGAATCTCTGCTACCACATCATACAACTCCGGCGGAATGGCATCACCGATTTCCAGTCTTGAAAGTGTCTCTGCCAGCTTATTATCCTGATAAAACGGCACATCATTTTCTTTGGCAGTCTCAATAATACGCTCTGCCACTTCCCCTTTTCCGGTTGCCAGAATCTTTGGCGCAACATCCCCCGGTTCATAAGCTATCGCAACTGCCGTTTTTTCTTTTTTCTTATCATCATTTTTCAAAAATCCCCACAAATCGGGTCTTTTTCTCTCTTCCGCCATAGTCAGTTCTCCTTATTTTCCGAAGGAAATGCGCATTCTCTGATGAACAAAAGATTTTCATTTCTCGTTTTTCTCTAGGTTCGTACATCAAAAGAGTAACGATGCAATTCACCCGCACTCGGCAAATCTTTTCTCAAAAAATCTTGTACAAAATCCACTTTTTTATCCTCGTTAGATACTGTGAAAGTACAAGTATACCCCTTCTTATTCAGCTTCGCCTCTAATATAGGCAAATGTTTCTCTACCAGTTCGTAAGATGCATCATCCGAAAAATAAAAATTAGTCTTCACATTTTTCCGAAGCATCTTGACAGAAACATCTGTCGCCCCCAAATGTTCCAGGTCTAAATGTAAAAACGCAGACAATTCGGTATCCGGGTCATTCAAATTCTTCTTATTGGTATACACATAAAGGTCCCCATTGGCATTCTGCCCTGATAATTTTAGCGGAAGCTGTACATATGTATATATTTGATTCAATTGATTCATGAACTCCACATTACTGCGAATATCCGTTATCGTTGGCAAAAATTGTTGTTCCATACCCGTAGAACGTACAATCTGTTCTATCTGAGAGGTCTGCTGCAATATCTTTTTATAGCTTTCCTTCAATTGCGCACCATCTAATTCTTCCGGACGCACCATCCATTGTTCCTGCATAAGTTCTTTCAAAATAGACTGATATTCTTTACCTGAAAAGAATTTCTGCACTCCGAGAAAACCAAACTCCTGCTTTTCTGTCAGTCCCTGACGGATTGCTTTCAAAAACTCCTCAACAGTGAGTTCTTTATTTAATACCTGCCTGCCTTCAACAACCTGTTCTTCACCTGCCTCAGTTGTCACCGCAGGTATATTTTCTTCCTGCATGGTATCCACAAAAATTTCTTCGCCATTCTCCGTTATGAACAATAACGGACTATCTACCAACGTTGGTGTACTTTGTAACGTTTTTGTAATCTGCTCCAATTGCTCTCCCGAAAAAATCTGGTGTAACGTCTTTTGCAAAAAAAGTGCCCGTTCTTCATTACTACGGCCATGTGTATGCAATTCAATCGTTACTCCCGTCTGTGCATCTGTTGACGCTGTCATATTATCTGTCCCTGACAAAGCACCTGCTCCGTTGTTATCCAAACGCTCTGTCTGCTTCCCGAATAACAACTGCTCCACATCATCTGTCACACACTGTGTAGCAGTCTCCGGGTTCAACAGCATATCTACCAATTTATGATTCAACTCTACCGCTTTGTCCGGATACATTTCTTCACTGCCAAGCAATTGAAGAACCTGGTCTGCAACACAATTCATTTTTCCTAAAAGAGCATAATCTCCCTTACTATACTGTTCAAACTGAGTCGCAAGTTCCACATCCACCGGTAATCCCAAACGCACCATATCCACAATGCTCTGTACGTTCGCGTATTCACACGAACTGACATACTTTACCATTTCCAAGATACTTTGTTTATCGATTGGCATCTGCTGCCGCATCATGGATTTTACCATCTCCAAGTTACGCTCTGTTACCGGAACACCTGCTGTAGTCAACGCATTCATAAGTATCGGATTGCCTCCGCTTCCGTTCCCTGTGTATGGCTTAATTGACATCACACTTCCGGTATTACTTTTCACTTGAAAAAACATCGGTGTTCCCACTTTTAACTGAACTTTGCCCTCTAACTGCGCCACAATGGACTGACCTGTGCTAAGAGAAAGTGTAACTTTTCCTCCGCGAACCGAAGTAACCGTTCCCTCAAATACACTTCCCTGCGTCAGTTCACTTACCGCAGACACCAATTTCTGCATACTGGTAGCACCTTTTAATTCCTCGGTGCTGTTACTATTGGTATTCCGCTGATACTGGCTGACCAAATTTGAAATATGCATAAGGTGCCCTCCTTATATTCTGATAAATTCAAGACTCGCTTGCGACAAAGTTTCCGATGAAGCTTCTTCTGTGAATCGGCGTCGGTCCCATTTCTTTTAATGCTTTGATGTGTTCTGCCGAACCATATCCTTTATTTGATGCAAAGCCATACTCCGGAAACATCTTTTCATATTCTTCCATCAGCCTGTCCCTTGTCACCTTTGCAATAATACTTGCCGCACCGATAGAAATGCTTTTTGCATCTCCTTTTATAATCGGCACCTGTCTCACATCTACTCCCGGAATTGTAACTGCATCGTTCAACAATATATCCGGTTTTACCTGCAAATTCCTGATAGCTTCGCGCATTGCCTCATAAGTAGCCTGCAAAATATTGATTTCATCAATACGTCCGGGTCCTACCATTCCAAGACCTACCGCTATTGCTTTTTCCATAATTACATCATACAGTTCTTCACGCTTTGCTGCGGACAATTTTTTAGAATCATTAATGTATAAAATATCACAATTCTTCGGCAAAATAACTGCACCTGCGACAACCGGACCTGCTAAAGGACCTCTGCCAACTTCGTCAATACCACAGACATAGCCGAACTGCTCATATTCACGTTCGAATTTGCCCAGTTCCCAGATACGCCGCTTTTCCTGCTCCAACTTTTCTGTACGTTTTTTCGCCTGCTCTACCAGCTTTATGACACCACTGCGTTCATCCGATGCATATGCACTGACAAAGCCTTCCAGTGCCTCATCCGGGGTATTCTTTAGTTCTTCTTTTATAACTCCGATTTTCTTTTCTTCCATAATCCGTATACCTTTTCACTCTTTTTGCCGCAATACAAATCCTTTTTTGAGATTACGACACTGCCCCGCTCTGTGGAAATTCCAAGGTAATCTTACCAAGTTTTCCGCTTCTGAATTCATCAATCAAAAGTGTTGCCGCCTTGCTGTAATCCAGCTCATTTCCCTTTGTAATACATTTACGGTTTTCAGCAATGCCCTCCAGAATCTTAACCGGTTCCACATTCTCATCCAGGCTATACCTTTCCTTCAAAACTCCCGGATAATTTAATGTCAGAATCTTAATAAGTTCGATAGAAAGTTCATCCGTATTTAAAATTTCATCTTTAATTGCACCAATTAATGCCAAACGCAGACCAACCGTCTGGTCTTCGAATTTTGGCCACAAAATACCCGGTGTATCTAAAAGCTCTACATTCTGATTCAGACGAATCCACTGTTTTCCCTTTGTGACACCCGGTTTGTTTCCGGTTTTCGCACAAGCTTTTCCTGCATAAGAGTTAATAAAAGTAGACTTTCCGACATTCGGAATTCCTACTACCATAGCACGAACCGGACGGTTCTTAATCCCGCGTTTTCTGTCACGCTCAATTTTCTCTTTGCAGGCATCCATGACCACATTTGTCACCGTTTTCATTCCAACCTTAGAACGTGCGTCCAACTGCACTACAAAGTAGCCCAATCCCTTAAAATAGGTCGTCCATTCTTGATTTCTCACTTCATCTGATAAATCCGATTTATTCATGATAATCAGACGTGCTTTGTTTTTACCCAGTTCATCAATGTCCGGATTGCGGCTGCTAAGCGGAATTCTCGCATCCACCAACTCAATTACCAAATCAATTAATTTAATATCTTCCTGCATCTGACGCTTTGCTTTCGTCATATGCCCCGGATACCACTGAAAATGCATATTCTTTCCTCAACTTTCTCTATATCTTCTTATAAAAAACCAAATTCGTTCCACGACACAATGCGAAACCATACTTTACCAATGATATGCTCCTTGCGCACGTTTCCAATATTAGCAAACCTGCTGTCCTCACTGTTATTGCGGTTATCTCCCAGAACAAAATACTCGTCCTCTTTTAGTGTAATCGGTTCAACAGCAATCCCCGCTTCCTCAATCGAAGCCATGCTGAGTGCCTCGTTGAACACTTCACCGTTTACATATACGACACCGCTAATAATTTGCACCGTATCTCCCGGCACACCGATTACCCGTTTGATATACAAATGGGATTTCTCATTCCCATTCGGTCTGAAAACAATAATATCATTCGGCTTCGGGTCTGTTACTGCATATATAAAACGATTTACCAAAATATTGTCTCCATTATAAATCGTCTCTGCCATAGACTGACCGACTGCACTGGTTCTAAGTCCAATAAAATATACAAAAGTAAATGCAAGTAAAATCGTCAGGGTAATCTGCATAATCCAAATTAGAACCTCTTTAATTAATTTTACATTTGCCTTTTTCTTATGCCTGTTAAAATTCAAACCGCTTCTGCGTCTTTTCATATATCCTCACAATCTGTCATCCTTACGTTCAATGCGGATTCGTTCTCTGATCTTTACAATAAATTCTCAAGATATACTTTAACACATTTTTATATAAAAAAAAAGAGTCGCTAACGACTCTTTTTCTTACGCAGTTATTATTTTACTAATTCTTTAACCTTAGCTGCTTTACCAACACGGTCTCTTAAGTAGAATAATTTAGCACGTCTTACTTTACCACGACGAACTACTTC
>CAYMTX010000038.1:0-17618 GCA_964393475.1 uncultured Roseburia sp.
AAACTGCGTAGCAGTGGGGCGAGCTAAAACGTGGATTGTATAAGTTGATATAATAAAAAGGGGAGAAAAAATGGACAAGAAAGAATTCAAAGCTAAGAAAAAAGCCTATAAACGGGCGAAACGCAAAGCAACTGCTTTATGGAAATGGTTATCCATTTTCAGCGCACCACTCGCAGCAATTTTCTGTGCACTGTTGGTTATCCTTAACATGTTTGATAACACAGTGGCACTGTTTGTGGGTGGAACATTCTGGGAATTAGAAAATGAGGACCCGAATTATGTTTACTTTGAAGGTGATTTCGCAACAGAGGCAGAGAGAGTTGCAGCAGGTGCAGCACTTGTAAAACAGGTAGAAGCAGAAGGCGCAGCACTTTTAATGAATGAGGAAAAAGCACTTCCGCTTGCAAGTGGTTCAAAGGTAAGCTTATTCTCTACATCATCTGTGAACATCGTATATGGTGGTACAGGTTCTGCAAACGTAGACGCTTCTAAATGTGATAATTTAAAGACTGCTTTGGAAAAAGCCGGTTTTGAAGTAAACAGCACATTATGGGATTTCTATGAAACAGGTGCAGCAAAAGACTATACACGCGGAAATGCCGGTGCAGTTGTACAGGATTCTGCAACAGCAAGCGGATATGGCTCTGCTGAAATCGTAGAAGCACCATGGTCACTTTATACAGAAGATGTATTAAATTCTGTAGAAAGCTACGGTGATGCGGCAATCGTTGTATTATCCCGTATCGGTGGTGAAGGTGCAGACAGCTACTTTGATCATACATTAGGCGATGGCAAAAATTATCTTGCATTAAACGATACTGAAAGAGAAATGATGGCAGGTATCAAAGCGTTAAAAGATGCAGGCAAGGTTGATAGAATTATCGTATTAATCAATACTTCAAATGCGCTTCAGGTTGATTTCTTAAAGAACAACGAATATGGCGTAGATGCAGCAATGTGGATTGGCGGTGTTGGCGCAACAGGTATCAATGCAGTAGCAGAAATTATCAATGGTACAATCAATCCATCCGGAAGCTTAGTAGATACTTACTGTTATGATAACTATTCAAGCCCGGTTATGCAGAACTTTACACCAATCGTATACGAAGGTGATACAAGCCTGATTCCTGCACATGCAGATACGTACATGGTTTATCAGGAAGGTATCTACGTAGGTTATAAATACTATGAGACACGTTACGAAGATTACGTAATGGGTACAGGTAATGCAGGAAACTACAATTACAATGATGATGTTGCATTCCCGTTTGGTTATGGTTTGAGCTATACCACATTTGAATACAGTGATATGACATTGGCTTTTGATGCGGCATCACAGACATATACAATCAATGTAACAGTTACAAATACAGGTGATTTGGCAGGTAAGGAAACAGTACAGATTTATGTTTCCAGCCCATATACACAGTATGATATTGATAACAATGTAGAAAAAGCAGCAGTACAGTTAGTAGGATTTGAAAAGACAGATATTCTTGCACCGGGAGCTTCTGAAACATTAACAATCGAAGTAGACGGTGATTATGTAGCAAGCTATGATGCATACGGCGCAGGCACATATATTATGGATGCAGGTGATTATTACTTCACTGCAGCTACAGACTCTCATAACGCGGCAAACAACGTATTAGCAGCAAAAGGCTTTACAACTGCTGACGGAAAAATGGATGCAGAAGGTAATGCAGAATTAGTATGTACATGGAATAATCCGGAATTGGATACAACAACTTATGCTACCTCAGATGCAGGTACAGAAGTTAAAAACAGATTAGATGCTTCTGACCCGAACATGAATCCGGAAGTAGGTGTGACAGTAACATACTTAACACGTAACGATTGGGAAGGCACAATGCCAAGTCTGGAAAAGACACTTAAGATTGCATTAAATGATTACTTAGTACAGGCATTACAAGATCAGCAGTATAAGACAGATCCGAAAAACAGAGATGAAATGCCTGTACTTGGTGCAGACAACGGATTAAAACTTTTCGATATGGTAGGTCTTGATTATGACGATCCGAAGTGGGATGCGTTATTAGATCAGCTTACATTTGATGAAATGGTTTCCCTTATTGGTGATTCCTTCCACTGGACAATGCCGGTTCTTTCTGTACAGGCTCCGGGTACACGTGATGAGAACGGTCCGCAGGGCTTAACAGTAGCATTATTCGGCAGCCAGCTTGGCGTAGAGACAACTGCTCTTACATCAGAAGACGTATTAGCAGCTACCTTTAATAAAGAGTTAGTATATCAGATTGGTAACATCGTAGGTAATGACTGTCTTGCGGCAGAAGTAACTTTCCTTTACGGACCGGGTGCAAACACACACCGTTCTCCGTACAGCGGACGTAATTTCGAATACTATTCAGAAGATTCAGTTCTTTCTTCTGAAATCGGTAAATACGAAGTAATGGGTATTCAGGAAAAAGGTGTTTATGTAGTATTCAAGCACTTTGCATTAAATGATTCCGAACAGGATCGTATCGGTCTTGGTGTATGGCTTAATGAGCAGTCAGCCCGTGAAATTTATTTAAGAGCATTCCAGGGCGGTCTTGAAAAATCACAGGCAGGCGGTAATGGTGTTATGATGGCTTATACACGCTGGGGTGCACAGTGGTCAGGTGCCAACGCAGGCCTTGTAAAAGGAATTATGAATGAAGAGTGGCAGTGTAACGGTCTTCAGATTACAGATAACGTATTAAGCTCAATGGTAAACGGCATTGACGGTGTCATGGGCGGAACAACGACATTTGACTCTATGATGGCATTTATGATTGTCGGAAATGACGGACTTGCAGGTTATGAAAATGACCCGGTTGCGGTAGCTGCAATGAAAGAAGCATGTCACCACAACTTATATGCAATTGCAAACTCACAGGCAATGAATGGTATCGGACCAAACACAACTATTATTGAAACAAAACCAATCGTTATTACGGTTGCGATGATTTTCACTTGTGGTTTTGCATTCTTATTTGCATTATCTATTGTATTATTTATTATTAAGAAGAAGAAATTCAAAAAATCGGAAGTTTATGCAGAATACATGGCTGCAAAAGCAGAACGCAAAGCTTCTAAATAGTAACAGTTAATAGGTTTAAGTTACGCTTCCCTGTTGTCACAGGCAGGGAAGCGTCTTTGAAAGGAATGAGAAGATGAGTCAGGAAAACTCAAATACATCAGTAAACAGAGCGAAAATGTATCAGCTTGCATTATTCCCGATGAATAATGGTGCGACAAATGTATATTTTATATTGATTTTGTCCTATGTTGCGACATTTGGTAATACGGTTTTAGGAATTGCAACCATGTTTGCAACTACCATGATTACCGTTATGCGTGTATTCGACGCAGTGACTGACCCGATTATCGGTGCTGTCATGGACAGAACAAACGGTAAATTCGGTAAGTTCCGTCCGTTTATGGTAATCGGTAATATTATTATGGCGGTATCTGCCATTGCATTATATATTTTTACACCAATGATTCCGGCAGACAAGATGTGGCTGCGTTATGTGATGTTTGTAGTATTATATGCAATCTGGGTTATCGGTTATACATTCCAGACATCGGTTACACGTTCGGCGCAGAGTGTACTTACGAATGACCCGAAGCAGAGACCGTTATTTACGATTTTTAATACGATCGGTTCTATGGCAGGTATGGGACTTATGCAGGTACTTGCACCGATTATCCGTTCTAATGTGGGTGACTACAATACACCGGATTTCTATCGTTTCTTTGCTCCAATCGGTATTGTGATTTCTATCGTGCTTACGATTCTTGCAATCATCGGTATCTGGGAAAAAGATAATGAGAAGTATTTTGGTATCGGTGGAGAGAATCAGGAAAAAACAAAGGTTTCTGAATATATTGAAATTATCAAAGCCAACAAACCGATGCAGAGACTTATGATTGCAGGCGGTACTTGTAAATTAGCGTTGTCAATTGCTACGAATATGACAGTACTTTGTATGTTATATGGCTGCATGATGGGCAACTATGACGGATTGTATCTTCCGATGATGGTACTCGGCTATGTATTTGCAGTTCCGTTCTTTGCACTTTCTGTAAAGACTTCACAGAAAGAGGGACAGAAGGCTTCTTTACAGAAATATGTAGCAGTGGCACTTGCATGTTATGTGGTAGTACTTGTACTGCTGATTCTGTGGAAACCGGGTAATCCTGCATTTACATTAAGTATTATTGGAGAAGGCGGACTTTCCCTTAACCTTTACACGATTGCATTTATCATATTCTTTGGTCTCGGTTACGGTGCTTATTATGCAACCGCAGATATGCCGATTCCGATGGTAGCAGACTGTGCAGATTATGAAACCTTCCGTTCCGGTAAATATATTCCGGGTATCATGGGAACATTATTCTCTTTAGTAGATAAACTGGTTTCTTCTCTGTCAGCAACGGTAGTAGGTCTGGCAGTTACGATAATTGGTTTAAAGGAACTTCCGACGGCAGATACCTTATATGCAGAAGGTATGAATATTGTAGTAATCATATTGTTCTGTATCATTCCGATGATTGCATGGGCATTGACCTTATGGGCAATGAAGGGCTATGAATTATCAGGTCCGCGTATGAAAGAAATACAGGCTATCAACGCGGTTCGTAAAGATGGTGTAGAAAAAGGAATGACATTGGAAGCTGCAATGGAAAAATGGAAAACCATTGAAGACGTTCCGGCAGAATATAAATAAATAGTTACAATAAAAAAGGCGATATCAGACTTCGGTTGGATGTCGTCTTTTTTTATGTGCGTTCGTCAGCTCTTAGTCAGGAAATGAAATTAACAGAATAGGAAATTTTGAATTTTGGTCGAAAATGCAAAGTGCAAGAAAATAGTATATCTGTTAATGGAAAAAATAGGTAGATATTTATTTGGAAAAGTGATATTCTGTAAATATGCAGTGGATTATCGAAAATTGTCAGAAAATGAAGGTTTACGGTAATTTCAATCCGGTCAAGGCAGACTAGGAGAATCTTAATGGAGTGGGAGAAGTGAAAATGGCAAAAGAAGAGAAGACGAAACAAGTTACAAAGAACAAAAAAGGTATTAAGTATCAGATTCAGAGTAAGATCGGAATCAGTGTAGCAGTTGTAATGGCGTTGGTAACCATTTTAGTAATTGTTGTTGTTTATAACCTGCTTACAAATGCGAATAATACCGAATTGAGACAGGATTCGGAAGCGGCTGCTTTAGAGGTTGAAAAGTTTTTTGCACCATTCGAGCGGATGGTAGAGCAACAGGCAATTAGCGCTGACTTTACGGAACTTTTGAACACTACCGGAAAAGGTCAGAAAATGAACTTAAACGAACTGTACAATCCGGTATTGGATGAGTTGAAAGCGGTAAAGGAACTGGATGCCACTAATATTCAGGCTACATGGCTGGGAGATATAGATGCGAATGCGGTAATTACATCAGACGGATATGTTTCCGGTTCTGATTTTGAAATTACGACCCGAGAATGGTATGCATGTACTCAGACAGGACAGACAATGTTGACAACACCATATATAGATGCAAGTACAGGACAGATGGTTGTAAGTATTTCCACTCCAATTTATAACAGTCAGGGTAAGACTATTGGTATTTCCGGAATGGATATCACGATGGATGCGATTATGAAATTGATGGCAACATATACCATTGGTGAAGAAGGTTTTGTCATGCTGTTAAGTGAAGACGGAACTTTTATTTATCATCCGAACGAAAGCTGGGTAGATGTCAACGTCAGCGAACTTGGTTTTACAGATAACGTACTTACAGCAGTTTTGAGCGGAAAAGCTCAGCAGTTGCGATATACAATCAACGGAGAGTCAAAATACGGTTATGTTACACCTGTAGGAGATACCGGATTTATGGCATTTAGCTGTATTCCAAATGGTCAGTATTTTTCTTCATTAATAACGGCAGTTACGATGTTGCTTGTTGTTCTTGTGGGTGGTCTTTTATTTATCATCATCACCTTAGGAAAAACAGCAGGTCAGATTGTCAGTCCTCTGATTGAGTTGAACGAGACAGCAATGCAGTTGGCAGAAGGTAACTTAGATGTTACAATCAACGCACAGACAGATGATGAAGTGGGAGATTTGGGACGTTCTATCGATAAGACGGTTGCCAGATTGAAAGAATATATTGACTATATTGATGAGATTTCAGCAGTGCTGGCAGATATGGCAAACGGAAAATTAGCAATTCATTTGAAGTATGCTTATGTTGGAGAGTTTGCCAAAGTAAAGGATGCATTGAATAATATTTCTGCTTCCATGACAGATGTTATGACGAATATTACAGCAAGTGCCAATCAGGTTTCTGTCGGAAGTGACGACCTTGCAAGAGCGGCACAGGGAATGGCTGAAAGTTGTGAGACACAGGCAGCAGCAATTGAGGAATTATTAGCGACAGCTACAACAGTAGCAGACCAGGTAGTAGAGAGTAAGGAAGATTCTCAAAAATCAGCTGCTTATACAAAAGAAGTTGCAGATATGATGGAGACAAGCAAACATCAGATGGCATTGATGCGTGAAGCAATGGATAAGATTCAGGAATCTTCCAATAAGGTAGTAGGTGTTATTAAGACAATTGAGGATATTGCAGAACAGACAAATCTTCTGTCATTAAATGCTTCGATTGAAGCAGCACGTGCGGGTGAAGCAGGAAGAGGATTTGCAGTCGTAGCAGGAGAAATCGGTGGACTTGCAAATCAGAGTGCCAGTGCAGTAAATACAACTCGTGATTTAATCAATGTTTCTTTAGGTGAAATTGAAAAAGGAAATATGATTGTTAACGAAGTCGTTGCATCTTTGGATAAAGCGGTAGATAAAGTCGGAATTGCGAATGAAATGATTCAGAGAAATGCAGAGACAGCAGAAGTACAGATGAACAGCGTAAATCAGATTCGTGATGGTGTAGATGAAATGTCACAGAGTATTCAGGATAATTCAGCAATGGCAGAAGAGACATCTGCAACGAGTGAAGAGTTGGCAGCACAGGCAGTTACCTTAAACGGACTTGTACAGAAGTTTGAATTGAATTAATAATAACAGTTAGCCGTGAAATGGTGATGGCTGACGGTTACAATGAATAGTAAATCCGGATAGGCAGGAGAGTATCCTGTCTATCCGGATTTTTTTGAGTTCATAGGAATTCTCTATTGTACTTGAATCAAAGCCCGCATTTGCGCCACTTTTTTAGTGTCATGTACATACGCTTTTCTTGGTTTTACAAAATTGCTGCTTCCGCGCTTTTCATAACTGTATCTTGGAATTAACTGAATATGATAGTGATTATTTAACCCATCGCACATAGTACACAGATAGACACGTTCGCAGCCGTACACTTCCTTGATTATCTGCATAAATCTTTTTGCATAACGGATGATTTTCTCATTGATTTCGTCCGGTGCTTCGCTCATATCGTGGTAATGTTTTATCGTTGAAATTGCCATATGTCCTTCACTGCGTGGATTGCCTACCAGAAAACACTCAATATCAGTATCTTCATATAACATTTTATCACTGTTGTCACCGTAAAGCGCGCCACCATGTTCTCTGTTAAAACAGGTCGGGCAGATACCCATATCGGTTAACTCTCCCGGAGAACAGTTTAATAAGTCTTTTTCTTCCATTTTCGTCTTCTGCCTTTCTGATAAAGTGTAAGTTCTTGTTCACTTAGTGCCTAGTAACGATTATAAACCGAAAGATAATTTTGCCACAAGTTTTTCTTTACATTTTCTATTTTCCGTGTTTAACTTTTATTATGCGATTTGATATTGCACACATCTTTTATCATGTCTTTTTATAAAGGAGGTAATCAACATTTTATATCAACGAATCAAAGCCGAGCGAGACCGGCTTGAAGAACAAATCCATTTTCTGACACAACAGCTGAAATCTCTCCCTGAAGGTACGCTTATCTGTGCACATGATAAAAAATATCTGAAATGGTATAAAAGTGATGGTCATGCAAAGACGTATATACCAAAGAAAAACCGACAGTTAGCAGAACAGCTTGCGTTGAAGAAATATGTGTCTCTTTTAATTGATGATTTATCACAGGAAATGGTGGCATATGATTTTTATTTGCGTCATCACAAGGAAGGTTTGGGACAGGCATCTACCCTGTTGTTAACGAATCCGGAATACCGGAATCTTCTGCATACATTATTTACACCTTTATCAAAAGAACTTTCTGAATGGCAGAATGAAACTTTTGCTTCTAATCCGAAATATCCCGAGCAATTATCTATCAAAACGAGTTCCGGTCATCTGGTTCGCTCTAAATCTGAAGCATTAATTGATATGGCATTGTCTGCTCACAAAATTCCGTTTCGCTACGAGTGTCCGCTTGAATTAAACGGATATACAATTTATCCGGATTTTACCATTCGGCATCCACACACCGGAAAAACGTACTATTGGGAACATTTTGGCCTTATGGATAACCCTGCTTACTGCCAGAATGTTAGCTCAAAACTACTGCAATACAGTTTAAATGGTATTATTCCGTCGGTTCATCTGATTACAACCTACGAAACACAGAAATATCCAATCGGAACAGAAATGATTGAGAAAATCATTGAACATTATTTTGTCTAATCTATATCACAGTATTTCAAATATTGTATAAAAATCAATAATGATTCAGTGATTTGTATTATGTAAACCAAATATTTTTTTGGATTCGGTCTATACAGAAAAATTCTTTCTCCAGTTCCTAAAATATAGCTGATATTTCACTGATAGTTTACATAATACATGAAAATGGTTTACATAACATGTATTTTGTGCCATTCTAAGATGAATTTAAGTGAAAAAGAGGTTTACATAATATTCTTTTTGGGAACTTTATGACAGATTTTTTTCTATATACCGAAAATCGAAGATAAAAGCCATTATGAATAGTTGCCATAAAGCATGCAAGCATGAATGGCGAACGGTTACTAAATTAAAACTTGACAATTCATTATCATAGTATTAAAATATGTTCTGCTTGCGCGGAGGCAAATCATTCTTAAGAAATGACGAGCCGGATAAGGCAACGGGCTGAGATGCCCGGTCTTATCCGGCTCTTTTTTTGTTTTATAGGATTCTGCATTAAAATCTGCGAGCAAGTCATAAATAAAGGAGGACAAATAAATGGATTTTCTCAAAGACAAAATTAAACCGATGTATTTCAAATACTTAGGGGCAGCATTCGGCAGTTCTCTGATTTCATCGATCTATGGTGTGGTAGATATGGCTATGGTCGGACAATATCAGGGACCGGACGGGACGGCAGCGTTGGCAGTAGTAAGTCCTATCTGGAATATTATTTATAGTCTGGGACTTCTGATGGGAATCGGCGGCTCGGTACTATTTAGCATGATTCGTGGAGAGTCAGCACAGAATGAAAAACGTTCCAATGAATATTTTACGACAGCATTTATCGGAACTACAATTTTAGCGGCAGTTACATGGCTTGCAATTATTTTCTTTGACCGCGAATTATTGTTACTGTTTGGGGCAGAAGAAACACTGCTTCCGCTGGCACGACGCTATGTACTGCCTGTGAAATTCGCAGTTCCGAGCTTTCTGTTTACACAGTTAATGTCTGCGTTTTTGCGAAATGACGGTAATCCGGGGCTTGCAACCAAAGCAGTTATTTTTGGCGGTGTATTTAATGTGTTTGGTGATTATTTCTTCGTATTTGTTATGGACTGGGGAATTATGGGTGCCGGTCTTGCAACCGTGCTTGGAAGTGTGGCTTCCCTTATCATTATGTGCAGTCATTTCTTTAGCAGGAAAAATACACTGCATTTTGTAAAACCAACACATCTGCTAACACAGTTAAAATCAATTACAGTTACCGGATTCTCAACATTTTTTATTGATGTAGCGATGGGGATTCTGACGGTATTGTTCAATCGGCAGATTTTGAAATACCTTGGTACAGACGCATTGTCCGTATATGGCATAATTATTAATATTTCGACCTTTGTTCAGTGCTGTGCTTACAGTATCGGTCAGGCATCACAGCCGATTATTTCGACAAACTATGGTGCAGGAAAGGGAGCGCGTATTAAGGAAGCATTGAAATATGCGGTCGGAACAGCAGTTGTATTCGGACTTATCTGGACAATTGCATGCCTTGCAGTGCCAAATATGTTTATTCGGATTTTTATGACACCGACCGAACGTATATTGCAGATTGCACCTGCAATTATCCGTAGTTATGGTATTTCATTCCTGCTTTTGCCGTTTAATATTTTTTCAACTTATTATTTCCAGGCATTGATGAAACCGGTGACATCGTTTGTGGTTTCAGTAGCAAGAGGTGCTGTTATCAGCGGAATCCTTATATTAGTTTTACCGGTAATCGCGCCGGCAGCGTCTATCTGGTTTGCAATGGCGGTTACAGAATTGGTGGTAGCAGTCTTTGTAGCTTTTGTGATGGTACGGTACACAAAGGAATTAGCGTAAAGTCTTTACACCTTTTTAGGTTTTGTGGTAAAATGTCTTCGACAATAGAATAGTGAGAGGTTTATTTGATGAAGAGGAGAACGAATAGTGAAAAAACATTTAATTAGTTTCTTACTTATGACGGTTCTTGTGACGACTGCACTAAGCGCGTGCGCAGGCGGTACGGATAAGTCTTCTGAGGATAATTCCTCAAACGGAGCATTAAGCTCCACACAGTCCGGAGCAGATACCATTCCGGAAGGCGAGCCGGTTTACGGCGGCTCAGTCGTAGTAGGTATACAACAGGATATCGACAGTCTTGACCCACACAAAGCAACAGCGGCAGGAACCAAAGAGATACTGTTTAATATTTTTGAAGGCTTAGTAAAGCCGGATGAAGACGGTAACTTAATAAATGCAGTAGCAAGTGATTATACCATTTCCGGAGACGGATTAGTGTATACCTTTACCTTGCGTGACGGCGTGAAATTCCACGATGGAAACGAAGTAACGGCAGAGGATGTGAAATACTCCTTAGAGCGTGTATCCGGCATTTTGGACGGAACACCACTCATGTCGACGATGAACGCGGTCAAAAGCGTTACAATTTCTGATGATAAGACGGTTCAGGTAACAGTTGATGTCCCAAACCCGGAGCTGATTTACAGCTTTACAGCAGCGATTATTCCTGCTGGCAGCGGGGAAGAAGAAGGTGCAGCACCAATTGGTACAGGACCGTTTTCTTTTGTTTCATATGTGCCGCAGGAAGGCATTGTACTGGCAAAAAATACAGAATACTGGCAGAAAGGTCTGCCGTATTTAGATGAGGTCACATTTAAGATAATTGCGAATGTTGACACTGCCATGCTGGAAATCAAAGGCGGTTCGGTAGATATTGTACCTTATCTTACAGATTCGCAGGCGGCAGAACTTTCGGGAAGCTTTCGTGTCGTAGCAGCACCATCAAATGTAGTACAGGCATTGTATTTTAACTGTCAGGAAGGTGTGCTGGCAGACGCAAAAGTAAGACAGGCGATTAGCTACGCACTGGATAAGGAGATGATAAGTGCGTTTGTGGCAGGTGGCAACGGTACACTGATTAGCTCTGCAATGCTTCCGACATTACAGGATTATTACGTAGATTTGAATGATACCTATGGAACGGCTGCAAATATAGAGAAGGCTAAACAGCTTTTGACAGAAGCAGGGTATCCGGACGGATTTGACTTGGAGATTACGGTGCCGGCAAACTATGATATCCATGTTGAAACGACAGAGGTAGTGGCAGAACAGTTAAAGCAGGTAGGTATTCATGTCACTATCAACGCAGTAGAATGGGGTGTGTGGCTGGAAGAAACTTACAATGGCAGACAGTATGAGGCGACAATCTGTGGTGTGACAAGTGACAGTACACCGGGATACCTTTTGAACCGGTTTGTAAGTGATTCTGCTAAAAATTTCATTAATTACAATAATGCAGAATATGATGCTGTTTATGAGCAGGCATTAAATGCGTCTACGTTGGAAGAAAGAGCCGTTTATTATAAGCAGTTACAGCAGATTATTTGTGAAGATGCAGGAAGTGCATTTATCATGGTGCCACCGATGACACTTGCAATGAATCAAAAACTGGGCGGCTACAAGTTTTATCCGGTTTATGTGCAGGATATGAGCACGGTATATTGGATGGAACAGTAAAGAAAACGTTACTGGAATGAAGGGAAAAAAGGACAGTAACAGAGAAAAGTAAGAGAGGAAAGAAAGGCGGAAAACAACGGTGAAATATATTGTAAAAAAATTAATTACTCTCATTATGACATTGTTTTTTGTTTCAGTGGCGGTTTTCCTGACCTTTCAGGTCATACCGGGAGATATTGTTACTTCCATTCTTGGTACGGAAGCAACACCGGAGCGGGAAGAGGCACTACGGGAAGAGCTGGGACTTAATGCCCCGCCTGCTGAACGTTATTTCAACTGGATAAGCGGTGTGCTTCGTGGTGATTTGGGTGAAAGCTACCGCTATTCAAAAAATATGAACGAAAGAATGCCGGTAGCAGAATTGATAGGCGATAAGCTGCCTGTAACGCTTTATCTGGCAGCTTATGCGTTGCTTCTGACGGTACTTTTCTCTATTCCGCTGGGCGTTTTGTGGGCGCGGAGTAAGAACCGTTATCTGGATGCGGTGTTAAATGTGCTGAGTCAGAGCGCAATGGCAGTTCCGGCGTTTTTTCTCGGAATCCTTGTGACTTATTTGTTTGGAATTGTATGGAATTGCTTTCGACCGGGCGGATATGTGTCTTATAAAGTAGATTTTGCAGGATTTCTTTCTTACCTTTTGTTTCCAGCAATTTCGATTGCGATTCCTAAAATCGCCATGACAGCCCGCTTTTTACGCAATTCTATGCTGACGGAGATGCGCGCGGATTATGTCAGAACGGCACGCAGTAAAGGGTGCAGTGACAGATGTGTGATGTATATGCATGTATTGCGTAATGCGATGATGCCGGTTATTACGTTTCTGGGTATGATTATTGCAGAGACGATTGCGGGAAGTATTGTAGTTGAGCAGGTTTTTGGCTTGCCGGGAGTAGGAAGTCTTTTAATCAGTACGATATCAAGCAGAGATTTTCCGGTGGTGGCAATTCTCGTTTTATATATTACCTCCGTGGTCATTGTAGTATATTGTCTGATTGATATATTATATCGTTTTATTGACCCGAGAATCAGCAGTAAATAAGACCGGATTACTTTTTGAGGGAAAATGCAGAATACAACAGTCGTGATGCAAAAGCAGGAGGGAAGCAGTTCCGCAATGGAGAAGAAAAAGAATCATACAAAAAAATGGAATAGTTATCTGGTTGTCGGAATGATTATGACCGGAATTACATTAGCTGTAGCTGTCACAGGTGCTTTGTGGACACCATATGAGGCTACAGCTATGTCTGCATCGGAACGGTTCGCTGCACCCTCGTGGCAGCATTTGTTCGGAACAGACAATTTTGGCAGAGATATTTTGTCCAGAGTTATGGAGGCTGTAGGCACGACGGTAGTTATCAGTGTAGTCGTTGTTGCGGCATCATCTCTGGTTGGTATTTTTGTCGGTGCGCTGACCGGATATTTTGGCGGAATTGCAGATGAGGTGATTATGAGAATCACGGATGCAGTCAATGGTTTTCCGAGTATATTGCTTGCTCTTGTTGTGATTAGTGTGCTTGGAACGGGTGTGGATAAACTGATTCTCGCACTGGCAATTGTGTTCTGCCCAAGTTTTATCCGCATTGTGAGGAGTGAATTTATCAAATACCGGGATGCGGATTTTGTCGTGCGGGCAAGACTTATGGGTGTTGGGAAAATACGGATTTTGTTTGTACATATCCTACCGAATATTTTTTCAACATTTCTGGTGTCGCTGATGATAGGTTTTAATAATGCGATTTTGGCAGAGTCCGGAATGAGTTTTTTAGGAATTGGCGTACAGCCGCCGGAGGCAAGCCTTGGCAAAATGCTTTCAGATGCACAGGGCTATCTAACAAGCACACCGTGGTACGCGCTTGCACCGGGGCTTAGTATTGTGTGGATTGTGTTAGGTTTTTCATTGCTTGGCGAGGGCATCCGCAGGCAGAGTTCGTAAGAGGGAGACAGAAAGATGATTAAAATTGAAAATCTCTCTGTGGCTTTCGATGGCGCGGAGGTTGTAAAAAATATAACAATGGAAATTGGTGATGGTGAAATCGTAGGTGTAGTGGGCGAATCCGGTTCAGGAAAATCGGTTACGGCATTGACACTTATGGGACTGGCAGCAGAAGGTGCAGTTCTTACGAGCGGCCGGATTGTGTTCGATGAGGTAGTGTTGGCTGAGGCGGGCAGACCGAAAGATAAGACATTATACCGGAAGTACCTCGGAGATGAAATGACTATGATTTTTCAGGAACCGATGACATCCCTGAATCCGACGAAGCGTGTCGGAATACAGGTGGAAGAAGTGTTAAAACTTCATACCACACTGGGAAAGGAAGCACGAAAAGAGAAGGTGTTAGAGACTTTCTTGTCGGTAGGGTTAAAGGATGCAGAGAAAGTGTACCGCAGTTATCCGCATCAGCTCTCAGGCGGTATGCGTCAGCGTGCGATGATTGCGATGGCGATTATTTTAAGACCGAAGCTTCTGGTAGCAGATGAGCCGACAACGGCACTGGATGTTACGATACAGAACCAGATTATTACATTGCTGAAAGAGATTAATGAAAAACAGAAAAATGCAATGCTTTTCATTACGCATGATTTGAATCTGGCAAGACGGCTTTGCAACAGAATCGTAGTGATGAAAGACGGAAGAATTATAGAACAGGGTGCGACAGAGCAGATTTTTGAAGCACCACAGGAAACATATACGAGACAGTTGATGGAGGCAGTGCCTTCACAGATGCTTCCAAAGAAGAGATTCGGGAAGGCTTCGGATGCCGAAGCAGAAACGAAACGTAGTGAAATATTGCGGGTTGAGCATTTGGATGTCTTTTATAAAAGCGGGGATAACAGCCTTTTTACGAAAAAAGAGAAGCAGCATGTGGTAAAGGATGCGAATTTTTCTCTGTATAAAGGGGAAGTGCTTGGTCTGGTTGGAGAAAGCGGTTGTGGAAAAACATCGCTTTCCAAAGCAGTTCTGGGGATAAATCGGGATATAAAAGGAACAATTCTTCATCATAGTGTGCGCCCGCAGATGATTTTTCAGGATCCATACAGCAGCCTGAATCCGGCAAAGACGATTGGATGGCTTTTGGAAGAACCACTCCGCGCCGCAGGAAAACTGGATAAAACACTTGCAATGAGCGAGGCGGATTATAAGGTGGCGGCACTGGAAATGCTTCGTAAAATCGGATTGGACGAAAGATATTATAATAGAAAACCGGCACAGTTAAGCGGAGGACAGCGTCAGCGTGTCAGCATCGGTCAGGCATTGATTACAAAGCCGGGCTTTATTGTGGCAGATGAACCGGTTTCTGCGCTGGATGTCACAATACAGGCACAGATTATGGAATTAATGGAACAGTTCCGGGAAGAAATGCAGCTTTCGTATCTGTTTATTTCCCATGATATTCATGTTGTATACCGTATGTGTGACCGAATTATGGTCATGAAGGACGGACATATCATAGAAACCGGAGATACGGAAGAGGTGTTTAATCATCCGAAGGAAGCATATACGAAGTTATTGCTGGCAAATTCGTAACGGCTCGTGATTATGAGGGTACTAAATAATTACGGGTAGACGATAATGTCGATGTGGGGCAAAAGGTACTTTTAAAGGTACTTCATCGGCAAATTGTACAAAGCACGAAAGTACCTTTTGTCCCACATCTAATATAGAAAAGCGTCTGCGGAATGGAGATTATGATGAGTAACAGTGAACTGAAAATAATAGCACATATCCGTACCGATTTTCCGGAAAAGTTCGGAGTGCCAAGACAGAGCGGGCTGGTGAAAGAGCTGGTCGGCAGAATTATATTTGAACCGGAATATAGGAATGAAGATGCACTTCGGGGAATTGACGGCTATGATTATTTGTGGCTATTGTGGAAGTTTGAGGGAGTAGAGCGTGAAAAATGGTCGCCGACTGTGCGGCCGCCGAGACTGGGCGGGGAGACACATATGGGTGTGTTTGCGACCCGTTCACCATTTCGTCCCAATCCGATAGGACTTTCTTCTGTAAAACTGGAGCGTGTGGAACAGACAAACGAAGGTCCGGTACTGATAGTGTCAGGAATCGATTTGCGCGATAATACTCCGATTTACGATATAAAACCGTACTTGCCGTATGTCGACAGCCATCCGCAGGCGCGGGGCGGTTTTGCGGAGGAAAAAGTGGATTATGAGTTAGAAGTAGAGTTCGAAGAACAACTGCTGGAAAAGCTTCCAAAAACAAAACAAAAAGCGGTGCTTGAGGTGCTGAAACAGGATCCGAGACCCGCATATCACAGAGACGGGACACGCAGGTATGGCATGACATTTGCAGGATTTAATATTGGTTTTAAGGTGGCGGATGGAGTGTTGAAAGTTCTTGATGTGACCGATATGACAGAAGCGGAACGAAAAAACCGAAAACGCATAGGCACTGGAAAGGTATGGTTATAATAATGACAGAACTGGAACTGTATTATAATAAATTTAATGAGGAAAAACGTTTAAATTCCCGACATGGACAAGTGGAATTTCGTGTATCCATGAAGTATATTCATGAAATGCTGGATAAAATAGCGGAGGAATCAGCCGATGGTTTGTCCGGCAGGAATGACGGAAAACAGATTAAAATTCTGGACATCGGTGCGGGAACGGGAAGATATTCAGTTCCTTTGGCAGAAGAGGGCTATGATGTGACAGCAGTTGAACTGGTGAAGCACAATCTGGGTATTTTAAAATCAAAAGGGAGCAGTGTGAAAGCATATCAGGGAAATGCGCTGAAATTAAAACGCTTTGAAGACGAGAGCTTTGATTTGACACTTTTGTTTGGACCGATGTATCATTTGTTCGGACAGGAAGACAAAAAGAAGGCACTCATGGAAGCAAAGCGGGTGACAAAGCGTGGCGGTATTATTATGGTGGCATACTGCATGAATGAGTACGGAGTGCTGACTTATGCGTTTAAGGAACGTCATATTATGGAATGTATCGGGGAAAATCGTCTGACCGAAGACTTTAAGACGATTTCCGGTACAGAGAATCTCTATGATTATGTGAGAATAGAAGAAATCAATGAGCTGGTACAGGAAGCGCGACTTACCCGTATCAAACTTCTGTCGCCGGACGGTCCTGCAAACTATATGCGTCCATTCTTAAATCAGCTTACAGAAGAAGAATTTGAACAATTTGTAAGGTATCAGATGGCAACCTGTGAACGACCGGATTTGATAGGGGCAGGGGCACATACGCTGGATATTCTTAGAAAATAAAGAATGATTATGCGAAAAACAGATGATTTGGTGTACTGTAAATGGGCAGTATATTTCTTATAACAGAAATAGATTTTATGTTAGTTTAGAGAAAGGCTTAGAAATACTCTTTGAACTCTGACAGAATAACGTTTTGTGTCCGCTAATGCGTTGAACAAATTTCGGCTTCTGTCTGTATAACGCGAACCTGCGATT
>CAYMTX010000039.1:0-17206 GCA_964393475.1 uncultured Roseburia sp.
CGATGCCTGATATGCTGTATATGCAGAAGTATAATCAATAATAATATCTGATAATTCTCTGTCCTCATTGGAAGATTTCAAATCTGTAATTGTCAGCTGCTGGTTAGACATTCGTGTCTTTGTCAGCTCAAGCTGATCCCCCTTACTACCGACAGTTGTAATTGCAAGGTTAACATCTGTCAGATAAGAATCAAATTTACCAATATAAGTATTATATAATTTCTTCAAATTATCATCGGCATAATCAGCTTCCTTCTTTGCTGCATCCTTCCATGCCTGAAGCTTCTTCTGATCTTCCTCACCGGCATACTCTTCCAGTGCCATCATTTCATCGATGCGGTCTAATTTGTCATGTGCATCCATTGCATATTTCACCGCTTCAATCATTTCATCCACATCACGTCCTGCATCTTCATTAAAAACATCTGATGCATTTGTGTTAATCGTTAAGGTCTGGTTCTGTGCAACGGTATAATTAATATCCTGTGACAATTCGTTTCCTTCCGCATCATATTTCTTATATTCAATATGCTTTGCCGCATCCGGATCTGTCGTATCTGTACAGTTAAAATAATATTCCGGACGAAGTTCTCCTTTTAAGAAGCCCGTCTTTGAATAATCAATTGATAACGACAAGTTCTTAGACTCGATTGCCGTCGAAACATCTTTACCTAAAAGCATTTCGCCGGTATCTTCAATAATAATTACTTCGTTATCCTTCACTGCATCTACAAAATCACCTGTGTTTTGGTAAGAGTTTTTCCAGTCCTCAATCGTAGCAAATTTCTTAACTACTACATCCACCGGAGTCGCTCCCACTTGTAAATCAGTCAGATTCTTCCATGTGCCATTTGGTTCTTTGTATTTTACATCACCATTTACCGTAATACTTCCATATGCCAGACGAATCCTGTCGCAATCCGTCCGTTCCAGTTCTCCTGGTTTCTGATTTGCGTTCAACTGTGCATCTGTCGGAACTTCTGCTGTTCCTTTATAATAACGATGTTCCTTTTCGATATCCAACTCATCAAAAGTCTGTGTAATATCGTAAGAAGTATCTTTTTCATCTGTATCAAAAGTGAGATTACAGTTAGTACGGAAACCAGTAAATACAGTACGTCCCGCGTAATCGCTGTTTCCTTCTGCATACAACTGTTCTCTTAACTGTGTCAGACTCTTTAAAATCGCATCACGGTCGTCTGCTGTCAAAGTTCCTGTTGAACCATACACACACTGGGTACGAACATCCGAAAGAATTTTCTCCATATTGTTCAATGCAGTCTCCGTAACGTCTAACCACGCATCCGCATCCGGAATATTCTTCTCATAATACTGATTTATCTCGCTTAAGTTACCACGAAGACGGAGCGCACGGATTGCTACTACCGGGTCTTCCGATGGTCTGGAAATCTTCTTCTGGGAGGACATCTGATTATTCAGAGTATTCACATTCTCTTTATTTCCATAAATATTCGACATTGTCGTCTTAAGCATCATGTTATTTGTAATTCTCATATTAATCCCCATTCCGCCGCCTCAGCCGGCAACACAAATAGTAATAAAAAACACTATACTCCGGTCTCCAAAATCAACCTGTCATAAATCTCTGTCAGCACAGAAATCATTTTTGAAGAAAGATTATAAGCATTCTGGAATTTCACTAAATCCAGCGCCTCTTCATCTTCGTCTACTCCGGAAATCGACTGTCTCTGATTATCAATCGCTGTAGCTACATTCTCATAATTTTTAGAAAATACCTTTGCTTCCTCTGTATCTACTGAAATATCTGCTATCATACACTGTAAGAAATCATCTGCCCCACCACCACGATACATGACAGTATCTGCTTTTAATTTCAACAATTCTTCAATGATTTCATAATTATCCACACCATCTTTAATATCTTTTGTGGTCGCCATCAATGCCGGATCTTTCTGACAGTCTTTATCAATAGAAATGTTTCGGCAGGTCAATTTGAAATAGCCGTCATCCGAAGAACTAAATGTATGATTTTTCAACTCGTTTGAAAATGTAGTGTCTTCACCACTGATTTTATCTACCGCAGTAAAGAACGAATAATCCACATCATCTCCGTATAAATTATCTCCACCAAGCATAATGTCATTGAATGTCTTTGCAAATGCACGCAAAAATTCATTCATCTGTGCCATGTAGTACGGGACACCTTTCGCATCAATCGCTTCGCCGATTTGTGATTTCTTACCCGCGATTTTAACCTGTTGGTCTGAGGTCAGCCCCTCTTTCAATGTAAATGTATAACTTGTAATATTTCCATCCGCATCTGTCTTAAACTCAAATGACGTATACTCATAATCCACACCATCAATTGTAATTACACCATTTGACGGCATTGACATTGCGCCAATTTCTGTTATAGAAAGATTCTCAGATACAGTAATCGTATTGGTTTTAACATCAGTAACCTTACCCGAAAAATTCTCTGCATTGTTACCATCTCTGACATCCAACAATCCTTTTAATGTACCAGCCGAATACTGTGAACCCGCATTGAAACTGCTTCCCGTATCTGACCATACAATATCATACATACCTTCCATATCAGACTGATTAATCGGCATTTTTCTCGCAACACAGCTAAGTGTATTATACTCATAAGAATCTACCAATGTCTGCCCATTAATCTTAACCGTGTAATAATTGGAACCAAGCTGCATATCCGGATAGTTTGAATTCGTTACCGGAACCTCTGATACCGTAGTCGGTACAATCGCTGACAATTCATCTACCAGAACTGCTCTCTGGTCGCGAAGTTCATTCGCATAACCGCCCTGCAGTTCAATCGTATTAATTTGTTTATTTAAAATAGAAATCTTCTCCGCAATAGAATTAATCTCTGCTACAGTAGATTTTATTTCTTCATTTACACTGTCTTGAATCTCTCCAAGTCCGATTGCAACACTGTTGAAATAAGTTGTCAGATTTTTCGCCTGTCCTATAAACTGCTGACGATTATTCACATCTCCCGGTGCATTTTTCAATGTATCAAGAGAATTAAACATATTATTCAAAATCGTTGAGAAACCTTTTTCTGTATCATCATCAATAAAATAATTCTCAATCTGAAGATTATAATTCAGTTTTGTCTGATAAAGACCAAGAGCACTTTGATTCTCCCAGTACTTAATATCGTAATACTCATTCCGAACCTGTTTTACCGAATCAACTTGTACACCCGTACCTGCACTACCATATTTTGCATGAATACGAAGTGCTGCCGAAGAACTCATATTTGCCACTTGTCTCGTATAGCCAGTTGTCTTAACATTCGAAATATTGTTTGCTGTTGTATTTAATGCCGCCTGATATGCACTGATACCTGACGAAGCTATATTTAACCCAAAAAATTGTGACGGCATTTCAATTACCTCCTACTACTATCCCCTCTTAACTACCGAGTTGTGAAATCATGTGTTCAATCATTTCATTAATTACATTAATAAAACGGCTGGATGCATTATATGCATTCTGGAACTTAATCATCTTAGTCAGTTCTTCATCTGAAGAAACACCGATTACCTGCTGCCGCTGATTTGAAACAGCCGTTACCGTATCTGACAAGCTTGCCGATGTTGATTCATATACAGAGCCCAGCGTTCCATAAGCTCCAATCATATTTGAATAATAATCCATGAAGTTTACCTGATTGGTATCGTTCGGATCAAGTGTAAGCCCTTCTTTTTCCCACAACGCAGCCAAATTCTCCGCCAACGCATAATTCACCTGACCATCCTGCTTTAAATGTGGAAATTTAGTTTCCTGTTCTTTCAAAACATGATTAATCTCCACATTGGCTATCGTATACTGTGTAGATATATCATTTGGGTCTTCCTGATTATATTTATAATAAACTTTCCCATCCACTTCAATCGTCTCATAACGTTCTACACCGATACGCTTGAACAATTCTGTCGGCGGAAGTTCTCCGTCTACACCAACGGATGCATTCTCTGCATCTAAAAGCAAGTCATCCTTGCCAAGTATAATCGGACCATTCGCAGTTTGCGCTGTTATACGGTCCGCCCCTTGAAAATCAATCAGGTTCGATGCTTTTGTATTCGGACAAAGCAAATCGTTAATTGCCGTTACTACTCCGTGGAACAACTGGTCTAACTGCGCCTCTGCCTGCAGCATAACTGACATGCCTGCACCGATATGATCTATTGTCGAATAATTATACTCTCTCTGGCTTAATCCTAAGACATCATTATAATTTGCAGTTCTGTCACCGCGTGCAAGAACCAGTGCCTTTAACTCACCTATGTCCGTTCCCATATCTGATGAAATCTGTGTCGTATAAGAAAACACTTCATCATACCTGCCATTTGACGGTGTAGACGTATGCGGCCAGTATGGTGTTACAAATTCTGAAACGTCATCTACCAACTTGCCCATCTCATAAACACGGGCTTCGTCGACAAATTCCATTCCTTCGACATTAACCATCACCATACCATCTGTATTTTCTTCATAAGTTATCTCTACGAGAGAACCCAGTTCATCCAGACATTTATCACGCTCATCACGCAATGTCATTGCAGTCTCCACGTGTCCGGCTTCCACCTGCTTAATCTCAAGATTCAACTCAAAAATGCGCTGTCCAAGCTCGTTAACTCTGTCAATATCATCTGAAATCTGCTGATTAATATTCTTCTGATATGCCTTGAGACCATCATAAACACCTGTCGCACGTGATGCAAAAAGGCTTGCCTTCTGAACCACAAGATTCTGATTTACAGAATCACTCGGGTCTTTCGCCAATTCCTGAAATGCTGTCCAGAAATCCTGCAGTGAATCCTGAAATGCCTGACCTTCTAACTCCTGATAAAACGTATATACTTCGTTCACGGCTTCCGCTGTCGCAGCATAAAACGCCTGACGACCTGACTCGGTACGATATGCTTTATCTAAAAAGATGTCTCTCGCATGAATTACGTCACCAATTTTAACACCAAGTCCCGACTGCTGATAACTAATCGATGCACTGGTATCGATGACATTATAGTTACGATCTGTATGTAAAACCTGCTGACGTACATACCCTACTGTATTTACATTAGCAAGGTTATTTGCTGTTGTATTTAATGCATTCTGTGCACTTTGTAAGCCGGAAGAACCGACATATAAGCTACCAAATCCATTTGCCATTCCTAGTTCCTCTTACTATCTGTTCCTTTATTGTTTGGCATCAAATCCGCCTCCACCCAGTAATTCTCCGGTATTATAGGCGCTTTTATTATAATTGGCGGTCTCCGGAGCTTGCCGCATACTCTTAAATAGAGTCAAATCAAACTCCACCATTTCCAATGCTTGCTTTAAAAGAACTTCGTTCTGCTGATTAATCAACTGCATCTCCTCACCTGTGGCAAGTAACTTCTCCTTAATCGCAGATAACTTCTGCTGTTCTACCGGCTGACCTTCTAAATATCCAATCATTTTCGTGATGGTTATTTCTCCTTGCGACTTTCCAAGTACAGTCGCCATATCATTCAAAACTCTGCTTCTGCGCTTTGCAAGATTCTGCAATGTACTTGCAGTTTCGCCTTCCTTTGCAGTAATCTGCTCTAAAGTACTGATATCTGCTTTAATGACTGCCTGCTTCTTCTCCAACCCGAGTTCAATCAATTCCTGATATTGTTTTTCTTCTTTTTCTAAGACATCTAAAAGGTCTTCCATTAAACTAGCCAAAGTTCACCCTCGCTTTACACTAATGCATTGTATTTTGCCAATAATTTGCTTGCAAAGTCTCCGTTATCAACATGATAGCTGCCCGAAGCAACTTTTGCCTTTAAGTCTGCAACTTTATCTGTTCTGATATCGGAAGTTTCCTGCACTGCCTGTTTTGCAATCTGGTAATCCCGACCAAATGCTGAAATCTGCACTTCATCGCGTGCACCGGTTGCATTTGATACCGTGTTCACCTTACCGGTTTTATTTGTTTTGTAAATCTGTGCGATTTGATTATACGCATCTATACGCATATTAGGCATCTCCTTCCATGGATACTATTAAATCCTTTCTATTATGTACTTTATTTATCGGCTTAATTTCCGTTTTCCTTAGCATCTCAAAAAAAGTTTTTCAAATTTTGCATACAATTAGGAAGAAAATAGGGGCTGTAAAACACTAATTCTATTGTTCCGCCTCATTATGCTTACGAATCGTTTCTGTAATTTCTTTATCATCATAGAACCAATAAATAACAATGGAAACTGCTACGAAAATCATAGCAACCAACGCTGTACCCTGCACACCCTCGGCTGTAGCGGCACCTGTGCCCTGTGCACCTTTTCCGAGAAGAAGCGAACACACTACTGCTACAATTGCCTGACACAATTTATTGGCAAAATTTCTTGCCGCAAGAAACATACCTGCTCTGTTTTCTCCGGAAATGATTGCATCATATTGTGCTAAATCTGCAAACATCGAAGATGGTATAATATTCGTAATCGCAATCGGAAATGCAATTATCAATCCAATCAAAATAGCAAACGCAGGTGCTCCCATCAACGTAACAACCATTTTATAATTGTAAATAGAACAGTATAAAATTACATATGTGACACATGCACCTAAAAGCAATGGTTTTTTACCGACTTTTCTAGCCAGTATATTTACTAAAGGATACGTTGCAACACCCACACCAATAGAAATAACCGTTACATAAGTCACCCACGCATCACTCAGCGCCAAAAGATTCGTAATATAATAAACTTCGGCTGTATTAAAGAATGTAAACGCAATCCACATTACCAGATAACCGATTGTAATAATCATGAAGTTCGGATAAGAAAAAGTCGCTTTTAACGCCTCTCCCACAGACTGATGATACGGCTTCGGTGTCACATAATCCTTTTCACGAATTACAAATGCCGGAATCAATGCTGTAATCGCACCCACCGTACAGCACACAATAAACGGAATACGAAATGCCCAGATTTCCGGCACACCCGCATTAATCATCATTCCCTTCACCATAGAAGTACAAAATACTAATGCAGATGATAATACATAGAAAAAACTTACCATCGTATATAGAAATACACGCTTCTTTGGTTCTGCAACAATCTCCGCCTGCAACGCAGTATATGGAATATTATACAATGTCGAAAATAAATAATACAAAATCAACATCGCACCAACCCAGACTGCATTTACCATGCTGCTTCCCTGTATCGGCGGAAAGAAAATCAACAGGCAGCACAAACCATACGGCACCGCAGACCAACGCATAAACGGAATACGTCTTCCGTATTTTGATTTGCAATTATCCGATAAATTTGCCACCCATGGATCTGTAATTGCATCCACGACCGTACCAATCCCACGAATAACCGCCATCACTAATGCCGCGCCGGCAAAAAACTGTGGCAATGTTGTGTTTGCATTTGTTGGAATAAAAAAGGTTAATAAGTATGTAGTAATTATTCCGTTAATTAATCCTCTGGAAACATCCCCGGCACACAGTGCTATAATTTTCCCATTTGTCAGTTTTTTCATCACTTTCCCTCTCCTCTATCTATACAATTTATTTATCTTCCTGCTGTTGCACTCAAATCCCGTTCTCGCTTTTTTTTTGCGATACGCAGGAATTTTTCTCTCAATAAGCTTTTGAACTTCTCAGGCTCCTCACCAAGTGGTCCGTGAGCAGAGTTTTCAAACCACACCAAATCTTTCTCAGGCGCATCAATCACCTCATAATATTCCTGAATCAATGATGCAGGAGTATTCTCATCTTTTCTGCCCTGAAAAATAAAAAACGGCATTTCAAAATGGTTACATTCTTTCACAAAATCATAGTGAACTATAGTTGGCCACATCTCAGACAAACAGAGTTTATATCCGTTTGCCACACCGATTTTCTCACGGATTGACAATTCCGTTGAAGTCAAAATCGGAATCACGGTGCCCTTAAAATAACTTTCTGCCTTCACTGAACTTCCACCATATTTTTTCAAAATACGCCGTTGTGTCATAAGGCCTTCAAATACCGGTCTGTACTGCCCGTCTACCGGAGGCCCCACTCGTTTCAACTCGGCAATATCCTGTGCATCCCCTGCTTCATTTGCTTTCTGTAACGCATACGCATACGAACGTTCTTCATTAGCAATGCCATTTACCACCTGACCATAGCCAATGTAGCCTGCAATACGATGTCCATAATCCCTGCATACAAATGTGCCGAGCTCTGTCCCCCAGCTTCCGCCGAGCAAAAAAATTTTGTCCTTATGAAGACTCTCACACAGGTAATCTATGAGTTCTTTACAATCAGAAACAAGTTGTTCCAACGTAAGTGTCTTCGGGTCACATCCAAAATAAGATCCGCCCGTTCCACGTTGGTCCCATGCCACAATTGTAAAATCATCCAACAAATCCATCTGCCTTCGCGCCATAGAGTGACGGTTTGGCACTCCGGGACCACCATGTAAAAATAAAATAACCGGATTCTGCTTCTCTGTTCCCCAAATATGTATAGTCTGTTTCATTCCACCAAGCCATACACGCTCTTTTCTATCAATCGCATACTTCATATGCACGCCCCCGCTCTCCCTCAATCTTCCTGTACAACAGCGTTCTATCCCATTGCACATAACGACCGCAGACCCCGTTCCGGGAACCTGCGGTCGTTATGCTTATTATATCACATTTATCTCTCTAGGGAAACACCATTAATCAATTCCCCGGTGCCAATTTCATAAACGATATGAACGCTATCGCCTTCGTTCAAAATCGTTGCCAATGGATATTCACTACCATTAATTAAATAATAAACATCCCTTCCTTCTAATCGGATAAAATACCATGTATCACCATCCATTACAGATGCACGGATATCTGCAACTATTCCATATACTGATTCTGTCGCTGTTTCCGGTTCCATGGTTACTTCCGTGATGCCGTTTTTAATCATCAGTTCCGCATAGGCAGCCTGACATTCCTCAACCGTAGTTCCGGTTGCAACAATCTGATACTGGCTTACATTGACCATGGCATACATTTTTACAAGCTGCGAAGCATCTTTTAATGCCATAAAATACGTCGGTTCTCCGCCAACATTCAAAAGAATCGGGAATGTAGCCGTATAACTGTATTGCTGGACTGCCCCCTGTGCGGAACGCATTCCGGCTTCTTCATTTGCACCTGCACACGGATAGTAACGTGCTTCTTTTGTGCGCTGGTTTACCAAAATAAATCCCAAATTACTCTCATCACCTGCCACAGATGTAATTCCTGTATATACCCATACATCATCATCCATTGCTATATAATTATATCCGGAAGTTGTCTCTGTACATCCGCTTTGACCTAGGATAGAGTTCCAAAAACCACCTTGATATAAACCATAGTAATCATATTGCTGCATAATTACTTCTGAGCTGCACACACGGTCTACCCATGTAGGTACATCCGCCAAATCATAATACGCATGTTCCCCTGTAATGGCATTTACCAAAACCGCTCCTGTAATATCCGTGCCGCTGAACAAACCGATTGTCTTTGATACTACGCTTGCACACCAATATGGTGTACCCTCTTCATTAACTTCAAAATTCACCGCATAAAACATTTTAGTCGGGTAAGAAAAGCGCAAATAGCGATAGATATTCCGATTAAAAAGTTCTGATGTCGAATACTTCATCCCCTCTTCAAGACGATTTACTGTCACTTCCTGCGTCACCATATCTATCAGTAAATATGCAGGGATACCTTCTTTTCTGTTTTTAAACCACTTAATAAAATCTCCATAGTCTAAATATGTTGCCCTTACAGGTCTATCCTGATAGTTAATCTGAAACGTCCCCGTATTCACTTCAAACTGAGAAACCAAATCAGACAACTCACCCATTTTTTTATTTGCCAGTGTACTTGCGGAATTAGCATCCAGCTTTGGAATCTGTTCCCAACTTACCTGCTGTACCTCTGATGCAAAATCCCCTTGTTCTATCGGCAAAAGTGACGCATAATCTTTTGCACGGAACAATACATGACCAGCCAGATTACCGATAACGGCAATTACGAGCAGTAACACCGCCGCCACCACCGGAATCGTACACTTTTTCAGCAAATGTTTAAAATAATCCTTTACACTTGTGGCTTTAAAACCACTCACCACAAGATTACATCCGCAATAGACAACACACAAAATAAATACAAACGTGTAAAATTCTGCCGCATGTAGGTTGAGTGCCGGAAGATTTATATAAAAATATATCAATCCTACAACCAAAGTTACCAAGATACTAATTAACATACGCTTTCCCTCTTTTCTTTCAATTTATCTATAAACCCTGTGCTAAGACGCTGCTGTTCTCAGCACAACCACTACAAGTTCCGGCGGATTATTGAGTCGGAACGGCACAATACTCTGCCCTAACCCACGGCTGAGTACCATATTGGTATTCGCTTTGCTATAAAGCCCCACATCATAATCCGGCAATAATCCCTGACCGGGTCCGATAATTCCACCAATTCCCGGTATTCGAAATTGCCCTCCATGCACATGTCCTGTCAGCACCAAATCAAACTCATACTCACAATACAAATCGAAAAGTTCCGGACGATGTGACAATAAAAGGCGAAACTGCTCTTCCGGCACATCTTCTAAAAGCGGTGTCATTACTTTCCCGATTGCTTTTTCCATTTTCTCCACTTTGTCGGATGCTAATACAAAACGCGGGTCATCAATTCCCGCTATCAAAATGGCCGCACCCTCTTTTTCCAATGTCTGCTTCTCATTACGCAAAACCTCTACGCCGGCCTCTTCCATAAGCTTTTCCAACTGCCCATATTCTTTTTTCATTCTGGACTCATGATTTCCCGTCACATAATAACACGGTGCAATCTTTACCGCCTCTTTGACAAAATTCGCTGCTTTTTCCACACTTGTTCTTCGCGAATCGAGCAAGTCCCCGGTTATTGCTATCATGTCCGGTTTCGCATCTTTTATCACTGCCAACAGATTCTCATTTTTCTCACCGAATTCATCATTATGTAAATCCGATACCTGCACAATCCGGTATCCGTCAAATTCTTTCGGCAAACGTTCACTTTCTACTTCCATTGTCGTTACTGTAATCCGTGTGTTATCCCATACAACCCATGCAATAAAAATAAACGCTGCTATTCCCAAGCCTATTAACAATATTATTTTCCTTTTCTTCTTCATTCTACTACTTATGAAATCCTTTTCCATTTATAGCACTACTATACTCGTCCCCACGCAAAAAATCAAATTAAAAAAGTGCGAAATAAGCATATCCATTTCGCACTCTGGTACAAGTTATTTAACCTTTGTTTAATTAAAGGTAATTTCCAGATAAGCCTCTGCAACAGCCGGTACATAGTATGCCACATAGGTATTCAGCCCGTTCTCCTGCTTTTCTGCGGGAACCTCTACCCAGAAACGATAATACGGTTTATAATCATCGATAAAACTCTTATAATATGTCAATTCTACGTCCCGTATATATTCAACTCCCGGAAATTCGCTTTCTATATACGTCGTATCAAACTGCCCTTCTTCCAATCGTCTTGTAGCTTCTTCTACCGAAATACTTTCATATTCTCCCAAAACCGGCTCCAACACGCTACGTTTGATACGAATCAGCCACAAGCCGCTATCTTCCTGCTTTTCTGCGGGAACCTCTACCCAGAAACGATAATACGGTTTATAATCATCGATAAAACTCTTATAATATGTCAATTCTACGTCCCGTATATATTCAACTCCCGGAAATTCGCTTTCTATATACGTCGTATCAAACTGCCCTTCTTCCAATCGTCTTGTAGCTTCTTCTACCGAAATACTTTCATATTCTCCCAAAACCGGCTCCAACACGCTACGTTTGATACGAATCAGCCACAAGCCGCTATCTTCCCATGCCACAAATTCTGCCTTGTTAAAGCAATAATTCAATAATGTATCTATGGCCGTGTCCCCTTTTTCATATACATAAATATTATTATGTCCCCGCTTTGCATAAAACGTATAATCTCCTTCCCAAATTGCAATCTGGGGATTCTTCATTCCAAGCAAATCTGCGTACTGTTCTACCAGATATTCTGCCACATCACGCGTTTCCTCTTTTGTTGCCTCATTGCTTAAATTAAATTTTTCCGGCAGGCTCACTCCTTCCGAAAACGAACTAGTCATCTCCATGTTATAAATCAAATTATTTTCGATAATCGGCAACATCTGCATCTCATCCGTCTCCTGCCACGGGCTTTCCCTCTGCGGCAGCTCATATCCCATATTCTGTATCCGTCTCCGGAACTGCCCTCTGGTCTCTCTCCCAATACAAACCAATAATTTCCTCGTCATTCATAGTATACCTCCCTTCGGTCTTACTTATATAGACGACATTTTTTTCTGCCGGTTACATACAGAACCAAGAATCACCCCTGCTGGTTGATTCATAAAAAGCATACACTTTCACGCTTCAAACAACAAGGTCTTTCCTATAAATTAAAAAATGCGCGTGCAACAGACCGGCAAATCCCATTCTATTACACGCGTATTTTTCTAATTAAAACTTACTATTTTATTTATTTCTTCTTACAAAACGAATCTGACATATATCATCGCCGTTTGCAATCGTAGCAGGAAGGTCAAGTTCACAACCAAAGCTTTCTGCAATACCTCTGTCTCCACACATTGCATGGTCACACAGAATCTTAATCTCTTCATCTGTACAACCCTGCTTCTGCCAAGCTTTTACTAGCGGGCAATAATGGAAGTCAATGTCTAAATGATCGTCTGTACACTGTTTGATATCCATTTCAAATACCCACTGTGCAAATTTAGAAAACAAAGTCTTCTTCAATCCCTTTAAAGAATCACCACCGCCTGCCTTCTTGCGGAGATTCGCACCCTGATAGAGACCGCAGCGTTTGATCGCTTCCGGCGCATATTCCTTAGAATCCAATCCCTTCTTCTTTGCCTCGTCACAAAGCAGATACATCCACAGTGCACGGTGTTCCAACTGTTCCCGAATTGCTACAATCAACGGATTTTTAATCTTCGGTTCATTCTTAATGCTCATAATAAAACCTCCCTTTGTTCATAGGTCTATTATAAGGTATTTCTCCTCTTTTTCCAAGTGGAAACAAATTCTGTTATTTTCTATTATTTTTTGCATTCTCCAATTTAATCTGACGACGATTTTTTACATGATCCGGCATTGGTTTGATATCGCCTGCCGCCGTCAATGCCATCTTGGTCATAAGTGGTCCTACCAATTCATAAATCAATACCGCAAACAACGTAATATTACGGATAAGATTTCCCTGTTCACCAAGTTGCATTGCTGTTGTACACATTCCTAATGCAACACCTGCCTGTGGGAAAAGAGTAATACCTAAATATTTACAAATGTTCGGCTCACAATGTGTAGCCTTCGCGCTTGCCAGTGTACCGGTATATTTACCAAGGCAACGGAAAATAATATAAACCACACCAATTCCGACAATTGCCACATCTGCAAAGACACTCAGTTCTAATTCTGCACCACTGATAACAAAAAACAATGCCAGAAGCGGCGATGTCCATTTATCGGATGCTCCCATAATATCTTCCGATAACGGACAAATATTGCAGAAAACAGTTCCCAACATCATACATACTAACAAGGAAGAAAATCCCACATGTACCGGTCCGATTTCAAATTCCAATGCGGAAAGTGACACTGTCATAAATACAAATGCAATTGTCATATTCAGACGGTTTGTATTTGAGTTAAACATCTTCTCAAGCTGTGTCAAAAGCCAGCCCATAACTGCACCAAGCGCCAGTGAACATACAATTTCAAGCAACGGATTTACAATAATAGAAATCAAATCTACCGTTCCGCTTACCAGTGTCTTCGCAATTCCGAACGATACCGCAAACACAATCAGACCAACTGCGTCATCTAATGCAACAATCGGCAAGAGCAATTTTGTAAGAGGTCCGTCTGCCTTATACTGTCTTACAACCATAAGTGTAGCTGCCGGTGCTGTCGCAGTAGCAATAGCCCCAAGTGTAATTACCTGTGGAAGTGTTAATTTATCCGGCATCACAAGATGTACTGCAAACAACGCCAAATCTACAAACACCGTCGCTGTCAAAGCCTGAAAAACACCAATAACAAATGCCTGCTTACCGATTTTCTTCACTTCTTCCAAACGGAATTCGTTACCGATAGAAAATGCAATAAAACCTAATGCTACCTGAGATACCAGTGATAGTACCTCCACCTCTTCTAACGAGTTAAAACCGATGCCTTCCACATGAAGTGCACCGATACAGTAAGGTCCAATCAGCACCCCCGCCAGTAAATATGCCGTTACAGACGGTAGCTTAAACGGTTTAAATACTCTTGTCATAAGTAAGCCTGCTAATAAAGCCACTGATACAGATAATAAAATGTTCATAATTCGTTACTCTCTTTTCTATAATAGTTTGCGCCGGGTAACGTCTACTTTCCCCGGCGCAAAAACTATCTTACGACTATGCATTTTTAAAATCAATATCAACAATTACAAATTTAAAAGATAAAATTTTTCATTTTTCGTCAATTTTTATGTTCTACTTATTGAAAATCGATGACATCAATCCATTTCATCAAGAATTCTTTTTCTTCTTCGTTATTTTTAGCAAGCTGTGATGCTGCTACAATCGGAAGCCATTTCTGCACATACTGTCTTGCAGTATCACTCTTTGCACAGAATTCTTTCATATAAAGGTCTGCTAAGTTCTGGTCTTTTAATGCAAACATTAAATAAGTCATAGCTGCATCTGCACTCGCATTACCCTGTGTAGCATGTGCCCAATCAATGATGCTCATTGTACCATCTTCACCGACAATGACATTACTCGGATTAAAATCACCATGACATAATTTGTTATGTTTTGGCATACTTTCCAAACGTGTATGAAGCTCATATCTGGTCGTTGCATCCAACTCTTTCAAACCGTCAATTTGACGCATTAATTTGTCTTTCAGCTTATTCAAAGAAGGATTCTTTTTCTGGTGCATAGCAAGCTGTAATTCTACGAACTGTGCCATATAGGTTTCAATATTCTGTGGGTCACTTTCCATTATTTCTTCCAATGTGCGTCCCGGTTTATTTTCAATTATCAATGCCCAATTACCATTTACGGTTTTCACTTCTTTTACTTTTGGAATACTAAGCCCTGTCTCTTCAACTCTGGCAGTATTTAATGCTTCATTAAAAACTGCTGCCTTTGAGTGAAATGGCGCAAATACTTTTACAATCTCTTCACCGATTTTATACACTTCTTTGTAAGGACGTTTTACGATTAAGTTTTCTTTTTCCAAATTCATTTTACACCATGCCTTTCTGTTTTCTGCTTACAATTTTACAACGTGAAAACTGTTACTTAGTTTCCATAATATACTTTTAAGTACATTTCTTTGATTTCTTTCATCAATGGATAACGTGGATTTGCACCGGTACACTGGTCATCAAATGCCTGTTCAACCATGTCATCAAGTGTATCAAGGAAATACTGTTCATCTACACCATAATCTTTGATAGTTTTCTTAATGCTTACGGCTTCTTTTAATTCTTCTATCTTAACAAGGAATTTCTCAAATGTCTCTTTGTCATCTTTACCGCAAACACCTACAAAACGCGCACATTCAGCATAACGCTCTAACGCGTGTGGATACTGGTACTGTGAGAATGTTCCCATCTTAGTCGGCACATCTGTTGCATTGAACTTCATAACTTCTGTGATAAGAAGTGCATTTGCAACACCGTGTGGCAAATGATGGAATGCACCAAGTTTGTGTGCCATGGAATGACATACACCTAAGAACGCATTTGCAAATGCCATACCTGCCATTGTAGATGCATCTGCCATTTTCTCTCTTGCAATTGGGTCATTTGCACCATTTTCGTATGCAGACGGCAAGTATGTGAAAATGTTCTTCATTGCTTTTAATGCAAGACCATCTGTGTAATCTGTTGCCATGATAGATGCATATGCTTCTAATGCATGTGTTAATGCGTCAACACCGGATGCACTTGTTAAGCCTTTCGGCTGTGTCATCATGTTGTCAGCATCAATGATTGCCATATTCGGCAATAACTCATAGTCTGCAAGCGGATATTTTACGCCTGTTTTCTCATCTGTAATAACAGCAAAAGGTGTTACCTCAGAACCTGTACCTGAGGAAGTAGGAATCGCTACAAAATATGCTTTCTCGCCCATTTTCGGGAATGTGTATACACGTTTACGAATATCCATGAAACGCATTGCCATATCAAGGAAGTCAGCTTCCGGATGCTCATACATTACCCACATAATCTTTCCTGCGTCCATTGCAGAACCACCGCCAAGTGCGATAATTGTATCCGGCTCAAAGCTTCTCATTGCTGCTGCACCTAATTTTGCACATTCCAGAGTTGGGTCCGGAGCAACATCATAGAAGCATGTATGCATAATACCCATTTCATCTAATTTATCTTCGATTGGCTTTACATATCCGTTTTTATATAAGAAGCTGTCTGTTACGATAAACGCTTTCTTTTTACCCATTATAGTTCCAAGTTCATCTAATGCAACCGGCATACAGCCTTTTTTGAAATATACCTTCTGTGGTGCTCTAAACCAAAGCATGTTTTCTCTCCTCTCAGCTACTGTTTTGATATTAAGTAAGTGTTTTACACCTACGTTTTCGGAAACGGAGTTGCCGCCCCATGAACCACAGCCAAGTGTTAAAGAAGGTGCTAACTTGAAGTTATATAAATCACCGATACCGCCGTGTGCAGCCGGAGTATTTACAAGAATACGGCAAGTTTTCATTGCTGCTGCATGTTTTGCCAGTTTCTCTGTTTCGGCCGGATGAACATAAATTGCTGCTGTATGGCCATAACCGCCGTCTGCTACTAACTGCTCTGCTTTTGCAATTGCTTCATCAAAAGTCTTTGCCTTGTACATTGCAAGTACCGGAGACAATTTCTCATGTGCAAACTCTTCTGAAATATCAACGGATTCTACTTCACCGATTAAGATTTTGGTTTCTTCCGGTACATCTACTCCTGCCAATTTTGCAATTGTGTGTGCACTCTGTCCAACAATTTTTGCATTTAAAGCACCGTTGATAATAATGGTCAACGGTGCATTAAATGCAAAAATTGTAGGACAGAGTGCACACAC
>CAYMTX010000040.1:0-16988 GCA_964393475.1 uncultured Roseburia sp.
CCTGAACATAGCTTGCTGCATCGTTCGCATCCATAAGTGAGATGTCACCGGAAATATTAATGATAACATGGCTTGCACCATTAATTGTAGTCTCTAATAATGGGCTGGCAACTGCTAACTTAACAGCTTCAATTGCCTTATCGTCACCCTTAGCTGAACCTATACCGATATGAGCCATACCCTTGTCCTTCATTACGGTAGAAACATCGGCAAAGTCTAAGTTGATTAATGCCGGTAAGTTAATCAAGTCTGTGATTCCCTGTACCGCCTGCTGAAGTACTTCGTCTGCTTTCTTAAGTGCATCCGGCATAGTAGTTCTTCTATCAACAATTTCTAATAATTTATCATTTGGAATTACAATCAAAGTATCTACACTATCTTTCAAACGTTCAATACCTGAAACTGCATTTGTCATTCTCTGCTTCGCTTCGAATTTAAAAGGTTTGGTAACAACACCTACTGTTAAGATGCCCTGATCCTTTGCAATCTTAGCTACAACCGGAGCTGCACCTGTACCGGTACCGCCACCCATACCGCAAGTAACGAATACCATATCAGCACCTTTAATAGCTGCGGTTAATTCTTCAACGCTTTCTTCTGCTGCTTTTTCACCAACCTCCGGCTGTGCTCCTGCACCAAGCCCCTTGGTAAGCTTCTCACCAATCTGAATTAACGTCGGAGCCTTACATAAAGTAAGTGCCTGCTTGTCCGTATTCACACCTACAAACTCTACGCCACCGATATTCTCATCAATCATTCTATTAACAGCATTATTACCAGCACCACCAACACCAATTACGATAATCTTTGCATTGGTATCTGCCTCTGTTGTTCTAATCTCTAACAAGACTATTCCTCCTCATCTCTCCGAAATTTATATAAACATAACCTAAAACGCTTTTTAAAAATTCAAAAACACATCTTTTAGTGTATTCTACACATAATAACACACAATATATACGTTTTCAATCTATACTCTATAATATAATTTTTCTCTTAACAAATCAACTGTTTTTTCATTTTTTTCGATGATTTTACGTATTTTTTTCCTTGTCAAACACAATATCTGTGGTTTCTTCGGTCCAATTTTCTAAATGAAGCGTTCCTGTCAAGCCCTCTAACTTCGGCAAAATTTGCGAAAGTCGGATAATTTTTTGTGATAAATAATCCTCTTCTCCTATCATTACACGAATATTTCCATAATATACAATCACGCCCTCTTTCTTGTCAAAAGCAATCTCATCAGGCACTAATTCGTATTTTTTTAAAGTTTGTGTAAGATTTAACAACATTCGGAAAATGCTTTCGTCTTCCATCGGAAGTTTTTCATACAAAACTACTTCACTACAGCTAACCCCGGTCACCTTTGGCACTTCCGGAATAATATTGGAAGAAGTTTCCACCACAAAACCATCCTTATCGAAATACGCATTCTGTCCAAGAATCGGGATATACAAATATCCTAAAATTCCCTTCTCATATACCTTGATTCTCACAGTATGCGGATCATCTAAAGATACTTCGATTGTATCTACAAATGGTACTTCTCCAATATCTTTCAATTGATACTTTAACGTAACATATAATGAGTTCCATGAATACTCATCATCCAGCACCATTTCCTCAATCTGCTTGGCTGAATACCATTCATTTCCCTCTACTTCGACACACTCTACGGTAAAAACCTCAATTATAATATAGGTTGCCAACGCAATTAACAATGTTACTGTTAAGAATATATACAATTGTATTTTTCTTCTTTTTCGTCTTCTACGTTCTTCTTTTATCAAAACAACTACCCTTTGCTAACTTTCGAGTTTGATTCCTCTGGCAACACTAAGCACCAGCCCCATCTCTGCTAACAGGAACAAGATAGACGTACCGCCATAACTGATAAACGGCAACGAGATACCTGTATTTGGAATCGTGTTGGTTACAACTGCAATATTTAAAACTACCTGAATCGACAGGTGTGACATCACTCCGACCACCAGCATAGAACCGAATAAATCCTGTGCATTATTGGCAATAATCATCAGTCTCCAAATAACAAGAACAAAAAGAATGATGACACATACTGCACCAAACAACCCCAATTCTTCACAAATTACAGAAAAAATCATGTCATTCTGAGCTTCCGGAATATAGCCGAGTTTCTGCATACTTTCCCCCAGACCTTTTCCAAACAAGCCACCGGAACCAATCGCATATAATCCCTGCAATGTCTGGTATCCTTTCGCATTTGCCTCCGGATTAAGCCAGATTTGAACACGTTCCAGTCGATAACCTCCTTCACCGCCGCTCATAGCAAACATAATAACTAAAACAACGGCAACCATACCAAGTGCTCCTAAAAGTACAAAGTAGCGACTCTTTGGGCTGGCTACAAACAACATACATACAACGATACCTGCAATAATAATTGCTGTACTTAAATTGTTATAAAGAATCGGCAGAATTACCGGTATTGTTAATCCGCCTACTTTTACAATATTTTTCAATGTGCCAAGACTTTTTGGAGCCTTGTATATTATAGTAGCCACGAATAATATAATTGCAAGTTTTGCAAATTCTGACGGCTGAAAAGACAATGGTCCAATCTGAAGCCATCTGGACTGACCTTTCGCCTCGCGTCCTACGAAAATAACTGCTACACAAAGTCCAAATGCAACTATGTATCCCAGTGATGCAAATTTTATCCACCACTGATATGGAATAATTGACACTATATACATCGCTGCAATTCCCAAGCTCGTAGCAAACAACTGCTTCTTCACATAATAAGCAGAATCATCAAATCGTGTAAATCCATAATAAGAACTGGTACTGTATAACATTACCAATCCAAAACACAGAAGAAAAATTATTAAAAATAACAGACTGTAATCATAATACCGCAACGGCTTATTTTTTTTCTGTTTTTCTGCCATCTTACTCCCTTAAACCTCTTACATATTCCTTAAAAATATCTCCGCGCTGCTCGTAGTTTTTAAACATGCCCCAACTTGCACATGCCGGAGACAATAAAACTGCTTCGCCTGCCTTAGCATTTTCATAACAGACATCAATTGCCTCTTCTAACGAATCACATAATACAATATCATAAAATCCATGCTTTCTCGCACATTCCGCAATCTTTTCTCTCGTCTGTCCGATAAGTACTAATTTACGCACTTTTCCATCAAAACTTTCAATCCATTCATCATATTCCGATGCTTTATCATAACCGCCGCCAATCAGATATGTCGGGCGGTTCATCGCCTGAATTCCTTTAATCGCGGCATCCGTATTCGTTCCCTTTGAATCATTGTAGAACTTAACGCCGCGTTTCTCTGTTACATACTCTATTCTATGCGCAACAGCCCGGAATCGTTGCAATACTTCTACAATTTTATTCATTGGTACACCGATACTAAGTGCAATACCTACTGCCGCCATTACATTCTCATAATTGTGCACCCCGAGAATATTCAATTCATCCACATGAATTACTAGCTGTGTTCCATTCTCGTCTGCATAAAAAATCTGTTCATTTTCTAAATACAAACCGCGCTCCAGCTTTTGTCTACTGCTAAAAAACAACACTTTTGTATGAAGTTGTTCCGCAAATTTACGTAACTGCTCATCTTCATAATTCAATACACAAGTATTATCTGCGGTCTGATTTTTCGTAACACTTTCTTTTGCTTCTATATACGCTTCCATCGTATGATGACGGTCTAAATGGTCCGGCGTAATATTCAAAATTGCTGACACTGCCGGTGCAAATTCATGAATTGTTTCCAACTGAAAGCTGCTGATTTCAGCAACTGTCACCGTCTCCTCTGTTGTATCAGCTGCTACCGATGTATAGGGAATACCAATATTACCAACTACTTTTACATCTGAAAAGTAATTCGCCATTATTTCACCTGTCAATGCTGTTGTTGTTGTTTTCCCATTCGTTCCGGTGATTGCAATAACTCTTCCTTTTGCAAAAGCATACGCCAATTCAATCTCTCCCCAAATCGGAATCTGCTTATCACGAAGTGCATTCACCATAGGTAAATCTGTCGGCACCCCCGGGCTTAATACTACCAAATCAATGGTATTCATCACTGCTTCACTTAACTCACCAATGATAATCTCCACGTCTGCAAAAAACGGAGTTTTCTGCTTCAGTTCCTCTATGTCTAAATTCTTATTTCCATCAAACAAAACTACTTCTGTCTGTTGTTTTTTTAATAATTCTGTGGCAGCAATTCCACTGATACCTGAACCTACTACCAATACCCTTTTCCCTGTCAAATCCATATCTTATGCCTTTCCTATAACGCAAGCAATGCCAACATGCAAAGTAATGCTGTCACAATTGAAAATACTGCTACAACTCTTGTCTCTGACCAACCGCCCAGCTCAAAGTGATGATGAATCGGTGCCATACGGAAAATACGCTTTCCACCGGTCTTTTTAAAATAAGTTACCTGAATCATAACAGAAAGTACCTCTACTAAATAAATCAATCCTACAATGATGATGAACAGCGGCATCTGCAGCATATATGCTGTTGAAATAACAAAGCCACCCAGCGCAAGCGATCCGGTATCTCCCATAAATACACTTGCAGGATGTACGTTAAATAATAAGAATCCTAACAAAGCACCTGCTACTGCACAGGTAATCGGTTCAATACCTGCATTTGTTCCGATTGCAACTACAGAAAAAAATGTCGCTACGATCACAGTAACGCTGGATGCCAGACCGTCTACACCATCTGTAAAATTCACACCATTTACAGTTCCGATAACTGCAACATACATCAACGGAATCGTCAGCCATCCGAGATTCAAATATAGTCCGCCCGAAAACGGAATCAGCATGGTAAGTGACACGCCGGAATAAAGCACCATATATACAGCAAATACTGTAGTTACGACGAGCTGGCAAAGCATTTTTTGCCATGCAAGCAAACCATCTGAACGACGCAACACTACTTTTAAATAATCATCTAAAAATCCAATTACACCAAATCCCACCGTCATAAACAGAATCGGAATAATCTTCGGATAATCTTTCACATAGAACAGGGATGTGATAACAATACTTGCTAATATCATAAGTCCACCCATAGTCGGTGTGCCATTTTTTTTCAAATGAGACTCTAATTCTGCCCGTTCTGTCTGACCCACTTTCAATCTTCGTAAAAATGGAATTACAATTGGTCCTAATACTGCGCTGATTGCAAATGCAATCATTACCGGAATAACTACTTTATAATTCATATGCTTTCCCTTGCCTTTCAATAAACCGCGTATTCTTCACCACGGCTTATATTTTTTATCGTATGTTATTGCCTTATGTACAAACATTTACCGGATGCAAATAGCATCAAATAAAGATGGACATACTCGTTATTAGTATACGTTATTTTTAATCATTTATCAAGGTACGGTAAAATGTTTTCAAAGATTTCCTGTGCTACAGGAGCTGCAATCCTACCACCATAATATACCCCTTGCGGGTCATTGATAATTACCAAAACAAGAACTTGCGGATTGCTCGCCGGTGCAAACCCTAAAAAAGACGAAATGTATCGATTCAAACTTCGCGGCAAAGTCTGAGATGTTGCAGTCTTTCCCCCGATTTCAAAACCTTCTACCTTCGCATTTTTACCGGTTCCCTCGGATACTACTTTTTCCAGCAACATCCGCATTGTTCCGCTAGTCTCCTCACTACAAATTCCTGTTACAACCGGATATTCCAATTGCTCCACTACTTCTCCTTCCGGAGTTTGCACTTGGACCCCAAAATGTGGTGTAATACGATTTCCGCCATTAATAATAGATGAGACAGTGGTGCATAACTGAATCGGAGTAATCTGAAACGACTGTCCAAAAGATATAGTTGCCAGCTCTACCGGTCCTATATTCTTCTCTGCGTGCATGATTGTGGCAGCTTCCCCCGGCAAATCAATATTCGTCTTAGATAATAACCCAAATTTTCCAAAATATTTGTAGAAGTTTGCGCTTCCCAAACGTTCTCCCAACTCCATAAATACCGGGTTACAGATGTTTATACTGCAAGCTATCGCTTTCCATTCCTTTTTTTGCTCTCGTATTCAATATTTCCTGTATCCTCACATAATAATCCGGTGTAATCAAAGGCGGAAGTGCATCTTCAATCACTATCCATTCCTCTTTTGGCATTTCTCTTTTTTCCTTACGCACAAAATCGTATTCTCTTTTATGTAAAACAGCAGTACCATATGCCCTTGGGGAACGCAGCATATTGCGCCACTGCACCTCCGAAATCTTTTTTCCGCTTTTGCTTCTCGCTCCGGCATCATACAACATGTTACTTATTTTACGAAACCCGCATCCCTCCTCCACTAATTGACACGCCTGTAAAAAATAGGCTCTTTCCGCATCATTTATTTCAAATTCATCTCTCCCTGTCTTATTCCAGCCAAACATCTCTCTGGTAATATTTAATCCGCTCTGCTTCTGCTGCCTCCTTCTATGTGCATTTTTGATTTTCGCTGAAAGTTCTTTACTGAATTCTTCTGCCAAAATCGCTTTAATTCCTGTCACCAGCGCATCCTCTGATTGATAAAACTTCCGTTCCAGATACAGATACAATCTGGTATTGTGTTTTGTCAGACAATCCAAAAACAAATACCAGTCTTTCGCATTTCGTGCCAAACGGTCAATCGACTTCACTACTACAATATCGAATTTATTTTCTTTCATATCCTCTACCATTTTTCGGTATTCTTTCCTCTTTCTCGTAGAAGTTCCCGACTCAAGTTCCACATACTGTGCTACAACAATCCACCCTTCTTCTTTTTTTCCTTCTACCAGTTCCAAACTCTCTGCCGCCTGCACTTCAAGGGCATTTTTCTGTGCTTCCTCTTCCGTACTGCATCGGTTATATATCGCCACTCTCTGCATGAATACTCCTGTTATGTTTTCTATCAATATATGCCATATGCATATACAAAAATAACTCCCATCATACGATGAGAGTTACTCTATGTTAATTATGTTTCTTTTGCCACAATAATATCACTGCGATTGCCACCGACAAACATCCTGCCGATACTATCAATGGCATCCATGGATTCCTTACCATCCCTGCTACAATATATCCCGGCACACAAACTGACGCCACAAGACATGCATATGGAATCTGGGTCTCGACATGATTTATATGGTTACAACTTGCACCTGTAGACGATAAAATAGTCGTATCTGAAATCGGCGAACAATGATCTCCGAATACAGAACCTGCTAAAGTAGCTCCGAGTGCTGCTATTAATACCATTTCACCTTCTGTTCCTGCACAAATCATGGATACGATTGGTATTAAAATACCGAAAGTTCCCCATGCCGTTCCCATAGAAAATGAGAGGAACGATGCCACTAAAAATATAATAACCGGTAAGAAACTAAGTGAAATATTTGAAGCTTTCACCAAGTTACTTACAAATTCTCCCGTACCAATCAACTCACGGCAAACTCCGCTAAGCGACCATGCAAAAACTAAAATCATGATAGCAGAAACCATGTATTTAGCACCGGTAGTTACTCCATCCATAAAGTTCCGGAAAGTCATTAATTTTCTTGGTATATACATAATTAATGCTACCAGCAATGCAGCAAACGCACCCAATGTCAAACCAACTGTAGGGCTTACACCAATTGCTCTCACGAAATCTACGCCTTCAAAAAATCCGCCGACATATGCCATTCCCAAAACAGAACTTACAATTAATACTACCATCGGAATCATCAAATCCATAACTGTACCATTTGGCGAAATTGCAAGTCCCTGCATCTCGTTCTCTTCTTCTACTTCATCAAATTCTTCTAATTTTGCTTCCTCTACCACACGCTTCATCGGTCCGAAATCAAAGTCTGTTACACACACAAAGACTACAAACGCAAGTGTCAGCAAAGCATATAAATTATATGGGATTGTCTGCATAAAAGCATTTAATCCTCCAACCTCACCAACCTCTGATGATACCGCTACTGCCCAACTTGAAATCGGTGCGATAATACAAACCGGTGCTGCTGTAGCATCAATAATATATGCCAATTTTTCTCTTGCAATTTTGTGCTTATCTGTAATTGGTCTCATTACAGTACCAACCGTCAGACAGTTAAAATAGTCATCAATAAAAATCAGCAAACCTAATACTACCGTTGCCAATTTTACACTGACCGGATTCTTTAACTTTCCACTGGCCCAACGTCCATAAGCTTTCGAACCTCCTGCCATATTCACAACTACAACAACGGAACCAAGCAGCGTCAGGAACAATATCATATAAGCGTTATCCCCTATTTTGCTTGCCATCATATCGAACACATAATTAACCGCCCGCAACACAGATGCTCCACTATAGGAACAATAAATTATCATTCCGGAAAAAATACCGGCTAATAAGGAAGAAAAAACTTCCTTTGTAATCAATGCCAGGATAATCGCAATCACCGGCGGAAGAATGGATAACCAACCGGTTTCAATCATTTCTAATCCCATAAATATTCTCACAATCTTTTTCTAAACTTCTAATACATTTTTGGTAGCAATGATGTCTACACCGGTTCCTGCCACATTCTCTAATACTACATCGCCAATATGTACCGGGGCTGCTACTTTCACTTCTTTCAATGATTTCACGCATTCAAAAATCTTGTCTTTCGGAATATCATTCCGAGTCTTAACAGATACTACCGCCAAAGAACCTCCTGTAACTACTACCGAGCTTGTAACAATACGAGTCGGATTGGTCACTTCTTTTTTGGCATAATCTTCACCACGTTTACAGGTATTTCCTGTCACAGAAACTACTTCTTTTTCTTTTAATTGTACCGTAAGGGCGCATCCCATCGGACAGCCGATACAGGTTAATTCTCTTGTCTCCATGTTATGCCTCCTCAATCTTAATCGTAATCTGTTTTAAATCCGGATATACTAATAACTGTTCTTTTTTCAAGACAACCTGCTCCATTTCCCCCGGTGCAACGACCGGACGTTTTCTATGAAGCACACGTTCTTCGTCAAAATAAACAGATACATAACAATTCTGATACACATCGCCCACACGGAAACGCACCGTATGCACTTCTTCCATGCGTTCCGGATTCATAGTCTTTGGAACAGTATATCTGGCACCTTCCGTTGCAACAATCGGAATATCTCTTCCGGCGTTATTCTTGCCTTCTTTTACATATTCTGCCGCGTGTTTTCCTGCTGCTTCTGCTTCCTGCGAAACAAAATCAACCAAATCGTGAACATGCAGTACATTACCACATGCAAATACACCTTCCACATTCGTTTCCAAACATTCATTTACTGACGGACCGGATGTAACCGGATTAATCTCAACCCCTAATTCGCGTGACAATTCATTCTCCGGAATCAGACCACAGGATAATAATAATGTATCACATTCATAAAATTCTTCTGTTCCCGGAATCGGTCTTCGATTCTCATCCACCTGTGCAAGCGTAATTCCTTCCACACGCTCTTTTCCTTTGATATCCACTACTGTGTGACTTAATTTCAATGGTATACCAAAGTCATCCAGGCATTGTACAATATTACGTTTTAATCCTCCTGAATATGGCAGTAATTCTGCTACTACTTTCACTTTGGCACCTTCTAATGTCATACGTCGTGCCATAATCAGTCCAATATCACCGGAACCTAAGATTACTACTTCCCTGCCCGGCATATAGCCTTCCATATTAACCAGTCTCTGGGCTGTACCTGCAGAATAAATACCGGCCGGGCGATAACCCGGAATATTCAATGCTCCTCTGGAACGCTCGCGACATCCCATTGCTAAAATAACTGCTTTTGCCTGAATCTCCAAAATACCTTCGGAACGGTTCATTGCTGTCACAACTTTATCTTCTGTGATACTAAGAACCATCGTATTCAGCTTGTACTCAATCTGCTGTTCCAACAACCTGTCTACGAATCTGCCTGCGTATTCCGGTCCGGTCAACTCTTCTTTAAAAGTATGAAGACCAAACCCATTATGAATACACTGATTCAAGATTCCCCCCAGTTCTTTGTCTCGTTCTAATACTAAAATACTTTCAATCCCATTTTTCTTTGCCGAAATGGCGGCCGCAAGCCCCGCCGGTCCGCCCCCGACAATTACAATATCATAATTTATCATAACGAATCTCCTGCCTATAATCTATCTTTGTTCACACCGACAATAATCTTAGAATTGCCACCGGATTTCGTAATTTCAGACATGTCTACACCACGCTCTCTTGCCAGAATTTCAAGCGTTCTAGGTGAACAAAATCCTGACTGACAGCGCCCCATCCCCGCTCTGGTTCTACGCTTCACACCGTCTAATGATTTCGCACCTAATGGTCGGTTGATTGCATCCATAATCTCACCTTCTGTTATCATTTCACAACGGCAAATAATATTACCATATTCCGGTTTTTCTTTGATTATGGCTGCATATTCTTCTTTATTTAACGTCTTAGGATTTAAAATACCTTTACGAGTCGCGATGAAATTGTCTTTTTCCTTGGCACCGCTTAATTCACTTATCATTCCTGCTATCATCTTACCTATTGCCGGAGCACTTGTAAGACCCGGAGACTCAATTCCCGCACAATCGATGAAGCCTTTCGCCTCTTCTAATTCCCCAATGCAGAACTCATGATTATCTTCATGTGCACGCAATCCTGCAAAGGAAGTGATAACTTGACGTATTGGCAAGCCTTTTACGGTCGAACCGGCTTTCTTAATCAATTCGTCAATCCCTTCCTGTGTCGTATTTACCCCTTCTTTATTTTCAATATCAATAGCCGTTGGACCAACTAACGTATTACCATGAACAGTCGGAGATACTAATACACCTTTACCATATTTTCCCGGAAGTTGAAAAATTGTATGCGTTACAAATCCACCTGTAGAACGGTCTAACAGACAATAATCTCCTCTTCTCGGTGTAATATGTATCTTCTTAGTACTTACCATATTATGAAATACATCCGCATATACTCCCGCTGCGTTTACCACATATTTCGTTTCTATGTCACCGACAGTCGTTTTTACTACCCAGCCGTCTTCTTTTTTCTCAAAACCGGTAACCTCAGTATCAAACTTAAATGTCACACCATTTGCAGCTGCATTCTCTGCGAAGGCAATATTCATGCCAAACGGACACACAATGCCTCCGGTAGGTGCATACAATGCTGCGATTGCTTCATCTGCAACATTAGGTTCTAACACCACTAATTCTTCACGCTCTATAATACGAAGTTCTTTTACGCCGTTCTTCACTCCACGTTCATATAAAGCCTCCAGATTTGGCCTGTCTTCTTCATTAAGACATACAACCAGTGAACCATTCCTTATGAAATGGAAGTCTAACTCTTTTGATAACTGCTCCATCATCTCATTTCCCTCGACATTTAATTTTGCCATAAGAGAACCATTCTCTGCATCAAACCCCGCATGCACAATAGCACTGTTCGCTTTCGAAGTTCCGCAACAAACATCTTCTTCTTTCTCTACGACACACACATTCAAGTCATAACGTGAAAGCTCTCTTGCTGTTGCACTTCCAGATACTCCTGCACCGATAATTACAACATCATACTTCATTTTCATCTCTAATCCCCATTCCGCAGGCATGTATACCGGAGCTATCACAGACCAACTATCAATTCCGGTTCCGCAATAAATACAATTCGTACTGCCCGCCGCACAAATTGCTGTATGAAAAACAATTTAATAAGCTTATATCCCATACTATCCCCGTTTGTTTGCTGATGATATTTTACCATATATTCCGATATATGGCAAAGCATATAAATACCTGCTTACAGGAGTTCATAATTCCCAACGCAAAATCCTGCGAACCATGCCCGGTTGTCTTAGAACACCGGATACGTCTATCTTCTACCAAACGATATCCCGGACAGTAAAATGTATCTGACAGACTTACCACTTCTTCCTCTAATGCCGCAGCCGCCGTAATAATCTTAAATGTTGAACCAGGCTCATAAGTATCGCTGACACAAGGATTACGCCACATCTGATTTAATGCACTCTGTTTTTCTTCCGCAGATAAAACAGATGCCTCTTCTTCTGACAGATTTAAGGTAAATGGTTCATTTAAATTATATTCCGGATAGTTTACCATCGCCAGCAATTCTCCATTTTGCGGGTTCATCACAATAATTGACACCCGTTCTGCATCTTTTTGTATGTACGCCCGTTCTGCTGCCTGCTCACAATACATCTGAATATTATAATCCAATGAAACCACAAGATCATTTCCATTTAAAGGTTCAATCCTTGTCTCACCCGCATTTTCGATTTCAATCCCTCTGGCATTCGTAAGCGTTAGAATCTTACCATTCATTCCTTGTAAATAACTCTCATACTCCACCTCTAATCCTACAATCCCCTGATTATCAGAACCGGTAAAGCCTAATACCGTAGATGCCAGCGTATCATACGGATAATAACGTTTATAATCTTCATCTACTTTCACACCATCCAGACCATATGCACGAATTCTGTCTCCAACTTCTTTGTCCACGTTTGTTTTCACACGTTCAATGGAACTGACTTTTTCCACTCGTTTCCTCGCATTCTCTTCACTAATGCCTAATTCTTTGACCAGCATATCTATCACTGCTTCCGGCTCATTCACCTGATTATAAATAACAGAAATTGTACATACCGAACGATTCGTAGCCAATACCGTTCCATTCCTATCCAGTATTTTTCCTCTGGCAGCCTTAATGTCACGCTCACGCTCATGCAAATCATCCGCCTTCTGCCCATAGTATTCTGAGCAAAAGACCATCAGATATACCAATCTTCCCATCAAAAGCACCATTGCAAAAAATACTGTAAAAAACATAATTGTAATTTTTTTTCGATTTAATGTCTTATTTCGTTGCACAAAAAAACCTCGTAAAAGTTTTCATAAAATACTATTCACACTTCTACGAGGTTATGTTTTGTTATTCATTTTTATTCAACTCCGGCTGCACCTTCATTTACACCATCGTTGTTTTTATTCTCCTCTAACGTCTCATCTACACCCGGTAAATCATCAAACGTATTCGGAACATCATCTGTAGCTTCATTTAAAAGATTTTCGATTACAATGTCTGTAGTCGCCTGCTGTCCGGTTGCTGCACCGGTTATATCCCATCCGAGATGTAATCCTGTCGTTTGCTCATCCGGATAAATATTCATATAAGGCATGATTTCTTCTAAAATTTCACGTACAATATTTTGTGCGAAAGTACTGTGCGGCTGATCCTCCACATTTGGTTCATCAATAATACAATAAATTACAAGTTCCGGATTTTCTACCGGCGCAAAGCCCAAAAACGAAACCAGATACTTCTTGTTGCCACGCGGAATTTTTTCTGCTGTACCAGTCTTCCCACCAAGCGAATAACCATCTACTTTCGCTGTTTTTCCGGTTCCGTCACTTACAGTGGCATACAGATATCCTTTTAAAGTTTCACTTGTCTCTTTTGAGACAGTTTCTCTTAATAATGTCGGTGTTATTTCCTTAATAGTGTTGCCATTTTCATCTGCAATTGCCTTTACTACCCTTGGCTGATACAGATGTCCGCCGTTAATCAGCGATGAAAATGCACTTGCCATCTGTATCATTGTACAGTTATAATTCTGTCCAAACGAGTTCGTTGCAAGGTCAATCTTTTTCATATTATCAACTGTATAAAGCAATGAATCTGTTCTGGCTTCCCCCGGCAAATCAATATTGGTTTTCTGTCCAAAACCAAAAATCTGCTGATACTCTGTAAAATTCTTAATACCAATACGATATGACATCTGCATTAACGCATCATTACAAGAATTCATCAGAGCAGCCTTCAATGTCTGCGGTCCATGTCCCACTCTATTTACACATCGAATCGGACTGGAGTAACCGGAAATCATCTCATAACCGTCACATTCAAAGACATCTCCTGTTGTTAGTGCTCCGGTCTCTAAACCTGTAGCTATCGTAAATGCTTTTGCAGTTGAACCCGGTTCAAATGTATAATATACACAGAAATTCTGCCAAAGCTCATTCAATTTTTCCAGTTTCTCTTCCTCGTCCATTGCTTCAATTTCACTCTCGGAATAATAAGCACTTAAATCACGAGGATTATTCAAATCATAGTTCGGATAATTTGCCATTGCCAGAACATCCCCATTATTAGGATTCATAACAATAACCGCAATATGTTTTGCCCCTTCACCCTGTCTATAATTATTCTTATATGCCTCATTAAATTCTGCAATTTTTTTCTCAACTACCGTTTGAATGGTCGCATCCAAAGTCGTTACTAGCGTATCACCATCAATCGCATCTTTGATTGTTTTTTCAAAATCACTATCCGCATTTAAATAACCATATTCACGACCATCCACGCCATTTAACGTACTATTATAATAGCTTTCCAAGCCATTAACACCCACATTACCGGATGCTGTAAAGCCGATAACAGAACTTGCCAATGTACCATACGGATACTGGCGCTGATACTCTTTCTCAAACCAGACTCCTTTTACATTCGGGTTGACTTTCTTTCCATTTTCATCTGTAGCTTCCTGAATTTCTATAAATTGCTGAACGGTATCATAAGAAAGACGTTTTGCTAAAATAATATACTTACTGTCCGCCCTTTCTCTTGCATAGGTATAAAGTTGTTCGCCGGTCACATATTCCGGAAAACACTGTACCAATGCCTCTACTGTCGGAACCAGATAGTCCTCATCACTGGTCAAAATAGAACAATCCAGTATCACATTATAAACTGCAATACTGGTTGCTAAAACGGTCCCTTTTGAGTCGACAATATCTCCTCGCTGATATGGTATTGTCTGACTGTCATACTGCTGTTGGGACAGAACCTTTTTTTCATACTTTTCTCCACTGGTATAACTGATGTACATCAATCTGCCACATAGACCGATTAATAACAACACAACCAATGTAAATGCAACAATCACCTTTTTCTGCATACGTTTCAGGAAACGGAGTTTTAACTTCGGTGCACTAAAAAACCTTGCAATTGGCGATTTTTTTCTCTGCTTACTTGCCATAGGACCTCCCTATTACTCTGTTGGTATCGCTATGTACTGATTCATATAATCATCATTCTCTACTGTGTAATAAACAATCTGTCTTGATGTCGCATAGAACATGCCAAGCTCGTTAATTGCCATATCTTTAATCGCATCTAAATCTACGGCTGTACTGATACGCTTATATGCCTCGTCATTCTCTGCTCTCAAATCAGCAATCTGACTCTCCAGTTTCGAAATTGTCTTCATTCTCGCCGTAATATCCGATTGAATCTTAATATATGCGCCTGCAACTATAGCAAAAACAACCGCACCCATACTTAAAAACATAACATATCTTCTGCTGGCACGTAACGCTTTTTCCTGATTTTTACGGGCTATTCTCTTTTTTCTTCTAAGTTCGGCTTCCCGCTCTTCCTGTTCTCTTCTTCTACGTTCTTCACGATAGTCCGGCATAGATGCCGGCATCGCTGACATCTGACGAACAGTATTACCTTCTGTATAATACGTTGTCTGCTTCATTCTTAACTCCTCACTGCTAACTACCGCCATTCTCAGTTAGCTTAAGCACGCTCAAACACTCGCAGCTTTGCACTCTTTGAACGCGAATTTACTTCTAATTCCTCATCCGATGGCAATATTGGTTTTCTGCCAACTACACTGCCCTTTGATTCCTTCCCGCATACACATACAGGGAATTCTCGCGGGCATGTACAAGGATTCTCATTTTTCTTAAAAATCGTTTTAACAATACGGTCTTCTAATGAATGGAAGGTTATAATGCAAATACGGCCTCCCGGATTCAATAAATCAATCATATCGTCTAAATTATTCTGCAATACTTCTAATTCTTTATTCAATTCGATTCGAATTGCCTGGAAAGTTCTCTTGGCAGGATGTCCACCCGTCACCTGAACTTTCATCGGAATCGATGCACGAATAATATCTGTCAGTTCTCCTGCTGTCTCAATTGGTTTTTCTGCACGTGCCGCCACAATGTGTTTTGCAATATTCTTTGCAAATTTATCTTCACCAAAATCACGGATAATACGGAACAGTTCCATTTCACTGTAATCATTCACAATATCCCGCGCAGTCAAACTCTGTCTGTCGTCCATTCTCATATCAAGCGGTGCATCCGGCTCCCGATAAGTAAAGCCTCGTTCCGGTGTATCTAACTGGAAAGATGATACCCCCAAATCCAGTACAATTCCATCCACCTTATCAATTCCGATACGATGCAGTTCTTCTTTCATATTGGAATAATTACTTCTGATGATAGTGATTTTATCGCCAAACTCCGCAAGGCGTTCTCCCGCCGCAGCTATAGCATCCTTATCCTGATCGATACCGATAAGGCGGCCGTTCGCTCCCAACTGCTTCGCTACATGATAAGCATGTCCGCCTCCGCCAAGTGTACCGTCAACATAAATTCCATCCGGCTTGATATTCAAATTTTCAATTGTCTCTTTCAAAAGTACGGAATAATGATTAAATTCCATTTCTCTTCTCCTTACTCAAGGTAACAGTTAAATACTAAAACCAAGTTCTGCCATATGTTCAGCAATATCGTCCATCTCATCTTCTTCATATGTATTTTCAAGCCATCTGTTCTTAGACCAGATTTCAACACGGCTTAATACGCCTGCTAAGACTACATCTTTTGTTAAATCTGCGTATTCACGCAAAACAGGTGGTAATAAAATTCTTCCCTGCTTGTCTACTTCGCAAGTCGCTGCACCTGAGAAGAAGAACCTGGCGAATTTTCTGGCATCTTTTGAGGTGGCAGTAATGTTACGGAATTTCTCTTCGATTTTGTGCCATTCGTCTAATGTATACACAAATAAGCATCCATCCAGTCCCTTTGTCACTACAAATTCATCACCGAGCTACTC
>CAYMTX010000041.1:0-16948 GCA_964393475.1 uncultured Roseburia sp.
CACCTAAGTCATATACCATGATTTTCTGTTCTTTTTCATTATCAAGACCATAAGCTAAAGCTGCTGCTGTAGGCTCGTTGATAATACGTTTTACATCAAGACCTGCAATTTTACCTGCGTCCTTTGTAGCCTGACGTTCTGCATCATTAAAGTATGCCGGAACTGTGATAACTGCTTCTGTTACTTTTTCTCCTAAATAGCTTTCAGCATCTGCTTTTAATTTCTGAAGAATCATAGCAGAAATCTGTTGTGGTGAGTACTGTTTATCATCAATTGCTTTCTTATAATCTGTACCCATATGACGTTTGATAGAAGAAATTGTCTTCTCTGAGTTAGTAACTGCCTGACGTTTTGCAGGTTCACCTACTAATCTTTCCCCTGTTTTTGTAAATGCTACGATAGATGGTGTTGTTCTTGCACCTTCCTGATTGGCGATAACTGTTGGTTTACCACCTTCCATAACTGCTACACAACTGTTTGTTGTACCTAAGTCAATACCAATAATCTTACTCATGTTATATCCTCCTTAAAAACTAGAAAAATTTGTTAAAACCTTATTTATGAAAAGCCAGCTTTGGCATTTTCGTTATTCTGCTACAGCTACCATACTATGACGGACAACTGTCTCTTTATATGTGTAACCCTTTAATAATTCCTGGGCAACCACACCTGATTCATACTCCTCACTTGCCACCTGCATAACAGCATTGTGGAAATCCGGATTAAATTCCTGACCGACTGCTTCAATTGGCTTTACACCGATTGCTTCCAGCTCTGTCATAAGCTGCTTATATACTTTATCCATACCCTGAACGAAAGCATCTTCCTTATCAGCTTCTTCCACTGTTGTAAAACCTCTTTCAAAATTGTCTACAACCGGAAGTATTTTCTCTATTACTGTTTTGGCACCCATATCAAACATCTGGGTCTTTTCTTTTTCTGTACGTTTTCTGAAATTCTCGAATTCTGCCATCTGGCGTTTCACCTGATCAGTCAATTCTTCGATTCGTTCATCTTTCTTGTCTTTTTTCTTTTTGAAGAATCCTTTTTTCTCTTCCGACTCACCACTCTCTTCACCGGCTTGCTCATCTTCGTCTTTTGTCTCTGTTTCGCCCGCCACGGTCTCTTCCGATGCGTCTTCTGTAGTTTCTTCTACTGTTTCTTCTGCTGAAGTTTCTTCTAACACTTCCTCAAGAATTTCTTCCTGCTTTACTTCCTGCATTTTCATGCTCCCTTCTATCCATTATCCCGCGTTTTATTTAATATGCCGTCGAGAGAATTTTTCAATACTTTTAGGTTATCCATAACCTTTTCATAATCCATTCGCTTTGGTCCTACGATACCGATGGTTCCGCGAACACCTTCACCCAAATCATACGTTGCTGTTACCACACTGCAATCTTTCATCGTCTGAATCGGACTTTCGTTACCGATGTATACCTGAATGCCTGTGTTCTCTTCATTCAGCAAATTATCTGTCACCAGACTTGCCAACAGTTGCTTTTCTTCAAAAGTAGATAAAAGCTCACTGGCTTTTTCCGCCGAATCAGAAAGTTCCGGATACTTGAACAGGTTCGTTGTTCCACTCGTATAAATACGGATATCTTCATCTGCGCCCATAGTATCTGCCAAAGTATCTAACACTTCACTGACAACATCACCATGTATACCTGCCTGTTCCTTAAGCTTCGCAATTGTCACCAAATTGATTTCTTCCAGTGCCAAACCATTTAGATTCGAGTTCAAGAGGAAATTCAACTTCAATAATGTCTCATTATCAATCGGTTCCGAAATATTAATAATCTTATTCTTCACCAAATTACTCTGCGTCACAATAACTGCTAAAAGCTGGTCATCATCTACCACTGAAAGCTGAATAAACTTCACTTTATTATGATGATAAGACGGTGCACTGACCATTGTCGCATAATTTGTATTCGCTGCAAGCACTTTTGCAACCTGCTGCAATACATGCTCCATCTTCTCCGTGTGTTCGATTACAAACTGCTTCATCTCTTCAACTTCACGGTTCTTATTCTCCATTAGGTTATCTACATAGAATCGATATCCTTTATCGGAAGGAATTCTCCCCGCCGATGTATGCGGCTGTACAATGTAGCCAAGTTCCTCTAAGTCTGCCATCTCATTGCGTATGGTTGCTGAACTTAAATTCAAATCCGTATACTTAGAAATGGTTCGGGAACCAACCGGTTCACCAGTCTCTAAGTAATTCTGAATGATAGCATTTAAAATTTTCGTTTTACGTTCGCCCAATTCGAATTGTTCCATTCGCATACTCCCATTCTTTTGAATTTGTCGCGCTACCTTTGTTTTGTTAGCACTCGTTTATATGGAGTGCTAACATCTGTAGATAAAGATAGCACCAACCCTCACCTTTGTCAATAATAATTCGATATTTTTATATATTTTATACTTTTTTTATATTCCACTTCTTTGTTTTCCTTCTATTGGTAATTTGTGCTATAATAACATAGAATAAATCAGCAAGAGAGGTATGCTATGTATCATTCAAAAAAAATCGGGATTTTCATTTCACACATTATGGGATTCTATCAGCAAAATGTCTGTCAGGGAATCATTGATAAAGCACTGGAATACGGATACACCGCAGAGATTTTTGCATCAATGGATGGTGAGAATCTGGGCGATTACAGTCTCGGAGAAAATAGTATTTTAAAAATTCCTAATTTTAATGAATTTAGTGGCGTTATATTTGCTTCAACTACTTATCCGCAAAGCGAACTGAAAGAGCAGATAGCCATTACCCTTATGCAGAAGTGCTCCTGCCCTGTCATTGATATTACCGAGAATAATGATATTTTTCCATCTGTGACATTAGAAAACAACAGTACGACAAAGGAATTGGTTCACCATCTGGTTTCCGTTCACGGATACAAACACATTTGCTATCTCGGTTGCGAAGCCGAACGCTATTTTTCCGACAGTCGTGAGAATTATTACCGTGAAGCTATGACCAATGCAGGACTTACCATTGGATTCAATGATATCTATACTGCGGACTATACCCCTGAATCCGTCACAGACGCGTTAAAGCATTTTACCAGCGGTGACTCGGCTCCGGATGCGGTAGTCTGTTATAATGACAATATGGCACTTCTTTTTATGGAAGCTGCCCTAAAAAAAGGATACAAAATTCCGGGAGATTTTGCTGTTACCGGTTGTGACCACAGCGAAGAAGGTCAGAATATAACGCCTTGCCTTACCAGCGTCTCCTTCCCTGTTTATGAACTAGGTGCTACTGCTGTAGAGTGTCTGATTAAGAAAATGAAAGGAGAGGATATCCCTCTTCACTCTCAGGTGCCGGCCCACATCATTATCGGAAATTCCTGTGGTTGTCACACCTCTGAAAGTAAAAATTCGTTTTTTTATCAACGCTCTTTATTAAATCGTATTGATGGTATTGAACAGTCTATTTTCAGTTCCATGCGTATGTCAGCTGCTTTTCAGAGCATCACTGATATCGACGATGCTATGGATTTATTAGAAAGTTATATACAAAGTATTTCACACTGCCACGAATTTTATCTCTGCCTTTATGATGGTTGGGATTCTGTTTCCTCCCACATTCAGGAATTGACCGAACAATATGAAGATGAGATTGTCGCAGACGAGATACATCTTAAGTTGGCAATGCGTGACGGCAAACGCCTTCCGGAATGCAGTTTTACCAAGAACACCCTGCTTCCTGAACATATATACCGGCACTCTGACGCAGCATACCTTTATATGCCGCTATTCTTCAAGAACAAAGAATTCGGTTACGTTGCTCTCTCTTACGAGCAAAACCGCATTAATTATCACTTACGTTTTGTACACTGGTTCATGAATATCAATCAGATGTTACAACGTATCTGTGATGCAAAAAATACTAATATTTTAGTTACTCATTTGGAAGATATCTACACCAAAGATGCTTTAACCGGATTATTGAACAAACACGGTTATATGCTTTATGAAGAACGAATCGTTGAAGATGCCGTTGAAAAAGGTAAGACTCTGACCTGCTTCATTTTTGATTTGAATGATTTAAAATACATCAATGATACTTTTGGGCACTGCGAAGGTGATTTCGCGATTCAGGTAATTGGTCATGCTCTCTCCAGTACAACACGTTACGGAGATATCTGTGCACGTTTTACCGGCGATAAATTCTACATGATTTCTTCCAATTATACCAAGGAGGATGCATCTGATTTGCTCACACGTATCTATAAATACTTGAACAATTACAATAAATTAAGTTGCAAAGAATACAGTATTTCTTCCAGCGGTGGATTTGCACAGACAGCTCCAAAACATGGGTTTTCAAAAGATGATTTAAAAGAGCTCTACACTAAGGCCGAAAAAGAAATGGATGTGCTAAAAGAGTTGTAAAACTGATTTACAACTCCAAAGGCACTCTCATATTTTTACGATACTCACTTGGTGAAACACCGCAAGTAGTTTTAAAAATCTTCATAAAATTTTTTTCGTTATCATACCCGACTTCCTGACTAATCTCGATTATCTTCATATCTGTCTCAACCAGTAGTTCTTTTGCTTTCTTCATGCGAATATCCTTCAGATAATTCACAAAATTACTTCCGGTATACTGTTTAAATGAATAACTAAACAGTGAATAATTCATAGAAATATAATTGGAAACTACCGCCATATTTAAATCTCCGGCATAATTTTCTTCGATATATTCCACTGCCATTTTCATTTTTTGCGAATTCTTATTCAAATCGAAGTTGCTATGTATCTTTCCATGAATCGCCACAATGGCATCCATAAACGTCTCTTCATAAGTCTCAATACACTGCTCGTTCCAGATAATCTCGCATGCTTTTAGGCACTTCACGTCATCCCCGATAGCATTGCGATAAGTTTTCTCCAAATCTTCCAGGAATGATTTAACACATGCAGCAAACGTTTCCGGTGTAATACGCCCGTTCTTAGTCTCGAAGAAGAGTCTGTTCATGCTCTTTACTAATTCTTCCAAACGTTCTGTCCCCATGAGCTGCACACGCTGCATATTCGCAGACGGTTCCGCCAGTTTTGCCGCCTCAGCAAGCAGTTTTTCCGGTATACGTTCTGTTTCCTCACAGTAAAACATTTGCGGTGCATTCCGCACAAATGCCGTTTTTCGCGCCGCACATGCTTCTCTGTATGCCTGTCTTAATTCCCGCATACCTTTGTGTTGAGAACTGATTCCCGCATAACTATCCTGTAATTCGTTTTTCAAAAGAAGGGCATACTTCTCTTCCGGAACGATAAAGATATCGTTTTCTCCGACTTCTTCTAAAAAAATAAAATTTTGTCCCCCCCTGACCGACATTTTTTGTTTTTCCGTTCGTCTGCAGCAAACGCGGTAAGATTCTTCATAAAAATAACCGGCATACTGTTTTTCTATCGTATCCAGTTCTTCCTCTGTTAAAACGTCACTTAAAAGGACATGCTTCATCTGCTGATAACTGATTTTCCGATTTGTATTGTCAGTATCTTGTTTCTGTTCGATTTCATCATTCAATTTCTGTAAAATATGAACGATTTTCTCACGCTCGATTGGTTTTAAAATGTATTCACGTACACCATTCCGCAGCATTTCCACCGCATAAGAGAAATCGTCATAACCACTGATTGCAACGGTAAGCGGAATATGCTCGCAATTCTGCATCTGCTTTACCAGTTCAATTCCATCCATCTTCGGCATACGGATATCCGTGAACATAACGTCTATCTTCTGTTCACGAATGACCTCAAGCGCAGTCTCTCCGTTATTACATTCCATAATTACCTCTACGGGAACTCCACTCCTTTGTACCATGGCTTTAATTCCCTGACGAATCATTTTTTCATCTTCTACAATTAACAGTGTCTTCATTTTCTATGATTCCTTCTTATTTCCGTTCTGTTTCTCTTTTTTCTGCCCGCTTTCTTTCCTCCGGCGTTCCCTCATAGGACATCGGTATACGCACAATGACCTTCGTAAAGCAGCCCAATTGGGATTTGATTTCAATTCCATACTGCTCACCAAATGCAATATGAATCCGATCCTGCACATTCTTCAGACCGATTCCGTTCCCGGAGCCGCCGTTGGAATCCAATTCTCCTGCAATTTTTAACCGCAGTTTTTCTACTTCTTCCTCTGTCATGCCTTTCCCTGCATCCGTAATTTCAATAATGCAATCGCCTTCTGACACAAAACCCTTGATATAAATATTCGTATCCTCTGCCATCTGTTCAATGCCATGATAAATCGCATTTTCTACAATCGGTTGTAGAGACATTTTGGGTATTTCCTGTTTCAGGATAAATTCCGGCAAATTCAGCGATAAATAAATCTCATAGTCAAAGCGCAGATTAATGAGTGCCATATAATTCTTAATATATTCCAATTCCTGCTCAACCAGAACATTTCCATTTACCCACTTCATACTGTAACGAAGCAGTTTGCCGAGCGAAGTAACGGCATCTGAAATTGCATATTCCTCATCAATTTCCGCCATCATCTTAATCGACTCCAGCACATTATAGATAAAATGTGCATTAATCTGATTCTGCAGCGCACGAATCTCAGAGTTTTTCATCAACATTTCACGCTTTAAATTATCATCCATCAACTGACGGATACGCTCCAGCATTTTGTTAATCTGTGTTCCAAGTTCTCCCATTTCGTCCTTACCGCAGTTTTCGATAACAACATTCAAATCGCCTTTCTGCACCTGACGAATCGAATGTAAAATATCATAAAACTGATGCAGTAATCCCCTGACAATCTGATTAATAAAAATTGCCAGAATACACAGAAATCCCAACATGACCATTAAGAACACATTGCGGATGTTATACACCTCATGAATACCCACCGTAATGTTCTTTACACAAACTAAGATTCCCGAAAGTTCATTCACCGGCATATAGGATACGACCAGATGCTCGCCTGCAATCTGATAATTCTTCGTACATCCATCCTCCGGCACTTCCGATACATAATCCAGAATTTCAATCATGACCGTTTCCGGAATCTGTAAATTCTCATGTCCGAAATAACTTTCTCCACTCTCTGTATAAAAAAAGCTCCATTCGTTTTCGATGCTCTCGTACAGACTCGGAAACATATTTTCCATCGTCATGGCAGCTTCGATTGTTCCTATCTGCCCGTTTGTATTGTCTTGAATCGGTGTAACCAGTGACAATATCTTCCGATTCTGATTTAACGAATATGCAGAAAAAATATTATCATAGTAATGAAACTTCCAACCGCCTGTCTGCTGCACCTCTGCCCATGTCTGGCGGTTCATTCGCGTCTTCCGGTAAAGAATCGGCATCATTTCCTGCACTTCATCTGTCTCTGCATACACACGTACACCGTATAATAAAGGATTATTATTCACCAGACGCTCTAAGGAAGCGACATCATAGTCTTTAAAGCTAAGCCATTCCTCTCTGGAGATTTCCTCGCCCGTTTTCACTTTGTTTAAAATCTGTAACAGAGTTTCTTCACTCAGGAAAAACTGGGTTGACATATTAATCGAATCTATCTTCGTACTAATCGAGTCCCGGCTTCTCTGCATCGTGTATTCCATGTAGTCTAAATTCTCTTTTACTACATTCTCTTCCATAATATAAAACAATACACCTGCCATAACCCCAAGCGGTATTACTGTAAACGTCATAATCAGCAACGTAAATTTGCTATTTAATTTCAGGTTCCGAAAAAAATCTTTCACCTTATCCATTTATTCTATCCCTAACTTTTCTTTTGCCCTTAGCATATAAGCAGTCTTTTCTTCCATAAGCGCATCAAATCCCATGATTTCCCGCTGATGCACAAAATTCTGTAAAATGGTATCAAACTCCGCTTCTGTCGGTGCAAGCAGTAATTTCACCAGTGTCTCGCTCCACAGCCTGTTAATCTGTGCATCCATCGAAGCATATTCCGATTCCACCGGCAGATAAATGTCATACACGCCATTGTACACCGGATACTTTAATGCCCAGTCTTTGAGCTGCTGTATCGCCGGAATCGACTCCTGCTCCCATTCAAGCTGCATGACATTATCCTGCAGCATCCAGTACGCATCATCCGCACCATAAACCTTATCATACTGCACACGATTGGTATCTAACAAAGCCTTTACTTCTTCACGCAAAACGGCTTTTCCGTCCACCATATCGTATGTGACCCCTTCCACACCTAAGTAAATGCTCTTCTGTCCTTCTTCACTCATCAAATAATCTATAAATGCAATCGCCCGCTCCGGCTTTTTGCAGTTTTTAGAAATCATCGTAACCGTCCAGCCGTTAATATTCGTAGTCGCAAGTGTCGGGTCATCTCCTTTTGAATTTCTCGGTCCCTCAACAGCAATATAAATCTTTTCCGGAGTCTCTTCCGCTAAAATTCTCTGTTGTGCCAAAAGATCGGTATACTGATAAATCATACAGAAATATCTTCCTTCGGCAAGCTTTTCTTCCATCTGTGTTCTGGTATCCACAAAAATATCATTTTTCAGATACCCTTCCTCTCCTAACTGCCGGAACATTTTCAGCCATGTCAGATATTCCCCATCCGTATACCGGTCATACAACTTTCCATCCATTTCCCACGGAACTGCCAGAAAGTTCATCAAATACTTATCAAATGATACATTTCCCGTTTCGTCAAACACATGTGCACCTATCGGAATAAGTGCATCTCCATTCTCCTCCGGATATAATTCCGCCGCTTTACGTACTGCATCCGCAAACCCTGCCGGTGTCGACATATCCGGACACCCAAGTGCCTCGTATATATCTTTCCGTACCAGAAACGTCTGATTGGAGCCGATATTATCATGCTCCTCCAAATCATGCGGTGAAATACTGGAATTCGGATATTCATAAATATTTCCGTCATCTTCGGTATACCAGTTTACAACCTCTTCATCCGTAACCGTATAGAAATACGTGTCGTATTCATCTGCCAGTTCATTCAACGCATATACCATATCCTTTTCTATCATCTCGTCTATCTGTGTCTCCCAGTAGCCGAGTGTAATGATATCCGGCAATTTATTCGAAGCAATCAGCGCATTTAATTTTTCTTCTTCATTTCCCATCGGTGTAATAAAATTCACGCTGACACCGGTTTCCTCCGTAATCGTCTGTGATACCAGATTCTCTCCCCATGGTGTCGCAAACCACGCATAATTAATATACCAGTCCAGTGTGACTACCTCATCTGCGTATCGTTTCCATGCAGGCAGTGTCGCATCCGCACTGCTTTCTGTACCTGTATTTTCCTCTGTACCTTTTACAGAAGCATCCCCTTTTTCCATGCAGCCACAGGCACACATACCCAAAACCAATATCGTACCCGCTGCCATTATTCTCTGTACTTTTCCCTGTATTTCTCCCATGAAATACTCTCACCTTTCATTCTTGTCTGTAACATATACTATATACAGTATACTCTAAAAGCTCTGTTTCGCGCAATAGCACAAAAAGAGGGACACAAGGTATCTGATACCTTATGTACCCTCATTTGTATTACTCTATCATCATTCTTTTACTGCTCCGGCAGAAATACTGCTGATGATATATTTGGAGAAGCATGCAAATACAATCAAAATCGGAATAACAGAAATCGCTACCGACAAATATGTCGCACCCTGATTTGCCACAATATCCTGCGATGCCTTTAATGTTGCCATCATAACCGGAAGTGTCATCTTCTCATTCTTATTAATAATAATCATTGGAAGCAGATAATTGTTCCAGTTACCGATAAAGCCCATAATTCCCATGGTTGCAAGTCCCGGTGACATAATCGGAATTGCAATTCTGTGGAAAATATAAAGTTCACTCGCTCCGTCAATACGCGCCGCTTCCACAAGAGACGGTGATAACGAAGATAAGATATACTGTCTTAAGAAAAATACGGTTCCCGGTGCTGCAATCGCAGGGATAATCAGCGGAATATAACTGTTGATTAATTTTAACGCAGAACACAAGTTATAAAATCCGATTAATCCAAGCTGTCCCGGTATCATCATAAAAATCAGAATAACCGTAAAGAGCAGTTTATTGCCTTTGAACTTATACATTGCCAGTGCAAATGCTGTCATTGCTGAAAAGTAAATACTCAGTAAAGTTGCAGGAATTGCTACTTTTACACTGTTCGCCATACCCAAAAACAGATTGAAATACTTAAATACGGTATTCCAGTTATCAATCAACGAATCCCCCGGAATAAACGTAAACGAGCTTGCAATTTCTGCACCGCTTCGTGTTGCATTTACAAGCATTAACAAAAACGGAAGCAGACAAGTCAGTCCAAGCAGGATTAAGAGTATATACAGAATTGTTTTTTTGATTTTATATCCGATTCTATTCATTCCTAATCCTCCTTTCTGTTAAAAAGCTTCAACTGAATGACAGAAACCGTTGCAATAATCAGGAAAATGACATATGCAACCGCAGACGCATAACCGGTTTGTGTCGTACCCGTTGAAAAACCAAATTTGTACATATACATAATAACCGTCTGAACATCCGTATAAGATGCGGTTGATTTCGTAATCATCAAGTATGGAATATCAAATAACTGAATACCGCCGATGAGGGATGTAATCGCTACATACATCATAATTGGTTTAATCAGCGGCAATGTAATCTTAAAGAAAATCGTCCATCTGCCCGCACCGTCAATCGCTGCTGCCTCAAAATAATCATTAGAAATTCCCTGCACCCCTGCCATCAGCATAATGAAAGAGTTACCAAACCACATCCATGTCTGAATCACTGCAATTACATACGGTGCCGTACTTCCGGAGCCTAACCAGTCTACCGGATTATACTGCTGTCCGAACCAGTGATAAACCGTAACCAATAACCGGTTAAAAGAACCATATCTCCAGTCGAGCAATGTCTGAAACAGGAAAGCAATTGAAGTTGCTGCGATTAAGTTTGGCAGATAATATACGATACGGAATACTTTTAATCCCTTCATCTTATACTTCACATCAGAGAAAACCATCATCAGGAGGAATGCCAGACCTAACTGTAAGACAATATTTACACCCCACATTCTGATTGTATTCCATAACGCTCTCCAGAAAAATTTATCTGTAAAACAGCGGACATAGTTATCGAACCATACCCACTTCGGTTCACCGACACCCACAATCTTCGTGTTTGTAAAACTTAAATATAAGGTTCGAAAGACCGGATAAACGCTAAAAATCAGAAATACAATGACAAATGGAAGTACAAATAAGTAACCCGCCCGATTATATTTTGTTAAATTACTTTTCTTCTTCCTATTCATAAACAAATCCTTTCCTATTTCATTTCCTGTCAGAAACCATTATAGCCTGCTTACGCAGGCCACAATGGTTTTTCATTTTATACTATGGTCTTACAACCTCAATTTCACCTGCAAATGTAGATTCAACTGTGTCATAAAATTCTGCAATTGCATCTTCCTTAGACATTTCATTCTGTTTAATCTTAGAAATCGCATTGCCCCATGCATCTCCGATTTCAGTATCATATTTTGTCACCTTAGAATAGTCGATGCCTTTTGCCTGCTCTAACCAGAAGCTGTAAAGTTTCTGTCCGCCATATACGTCGTTTGTATCGTCTTTATGTTTTTCAAGAGCTGAGATTAAAGAAACGGTATCACCTTCTGAGAATTCAATCCACCAGTCTGCTGTTTCTTCATCCAATGTACAGAATTTCACGAAATCCCATGCTGTATCTTTTCTTTCTGATAAAGAAGAAATACCGATGTAAGTACCGCCGCCGAAACCATATGCCGGTCCTGCACAAACGCCCCATTTACCAGCTGTTGTATCTGCCACATGATCTCTCATGGTTAATACGCCCCATGCCGGAAGACCGAATGCAAATACTTCTGTTGTCTCATAATCTGCTGTTGCATTTTTGAAGTTCTCTTCATCCCAGATGTTCATGAGTGGGTCACCGTTTTCGTCTGTATCCCATACGCCCCACTGTGTCTCTGCTGTTAAGATAGGAACTTCGCCTGCCATAGCCATATACCATGGTGTAGCCCACTGTGCTGCATATGCTGTCAAATCCTGCTGGTATAATTCTACTACAAGGTCCATATAAGCCAGACGTCCCTCGGATACATTTAATTTTCCGTCTACTACCCATGCAGAATCACCTGAGAAGTAGTTGATTTCTGAGTCAGAAGCAAAGATTCTGTAACCTTTTTCTTTTAACTTTTTAGCTGCATCGAAAATTGCATCATATGTTGCAAATAATTTGCCGATTTCTTCCGGGTCATCTGTTCCGAATACTTCCTGTGCGATATCACGTCTGTAGTAGATACCTGCCGGTGTAATCTGATAAGAAATCGCTCTCTGTACACCATCTGAGTCCTGTCCTACTTCCCAAACATAGTCAACAATCTGACCTTCGTAATCTTTTGCACCAAACGCATCCAGATCTGCCAACAAGCCCATATCATAATATGCACCAAGCATCTGTGGTTCACCAACGATGATATCCGGCTCTTTCTCGCCACCCTGTAAAGCGGTCTGCACCTTTGTCGGATAATCTGCCGGTTCGATAATGACTGTTTCTACCTGAACCCCTGTTTTATCCTGATATCTTTCGCCAAAATCTACCAAGTCCTGTGAAAGTGTCCATACTACCAGTTTTTCATCACCTGTTGCACCTTCAGTTCCTGAATTTACGCTGTTACCGCCCGCACTGCTATTGTCTGACGAACCGCCGCATGCTGCCATGGAAAGTGTCATAGCACCTACCAAAAGCATAGAAACTACTTTTCTCCAATTCATAAAAATATCCTCCTTTTTTCTTATCACAGCTTTTACTAAGCTGTCAGGCAACTCCACTGTTGTCCTGCTGATAATTGTATTATAGGAGGATAATTCTCACGAAAAAATGCTTCCTTTTCAAAAAAGGTGTCATTTTTTTAGTATTCTTTTTTCTTTATTTTCCTATTTTCAAAATTTTCCTATTTTCAAAATTTACTCTTGCAATTCATTTTCCTTTATGGTAATATATCTTTTGTTGATGCAACACATGCCGGCGTGTCGGAATGGCAGACGATGCAGACTCAAAATCTGTTGTGGGTAACCACGTGCGGGTTCAAGTCCCGCTGCCGGCATTATAATTGGACACCAGTTTTGATACAATGTGTATCGAAGCGGGTGTTTTTTTTTACCGAAATCTTGATTTTTTGTGCTAAGTGCCTTGTGTCACACCAATAATAGTACAGCAAATACCGCACATTCTTCCAATTATCTCCTATTGCCCATTTGTTACAAAATTGTTACAATTCTTTTGTAATCAGCTGATACAAACAATGAAACAAGAAAACAAGAGGAAAAACAAGGAGGATTGTATGTTATTTATTTTCAATAGTTGTTCCGAGTTATTTAGTACACTTTGTAATTTCTTTAACTTCGGTTGCTAATTTGTAATTTTTCCGGTATTACAAAAGAACCCCGGTAATTTCAAGAATTTCTTGATTTTACCGGGGGTTATATTTTTTAATCTAATCTCCATTCTGCAGACGCTTTGCGTCGAAGGTAATCGCAATGTGAATCAGCGATTCACATCGTTGAATTTCAGATTCAGTTCTGCGGCATAAATGCTGTGTCCCTATTTGGCACACTGACAGTACTGCTGTTTTGCTTCATCCACTTTTTTTGTGTCAGCGGCCGGTGTCGGATAATATCCTTTTGCATGCATCATTTCAAATACATCCTACTGGATTTCATGCTCTTCATTTAAAATATGCATAAATGTCTGTCTGACATCCTCATGCACACATTCATTTGCAGATGTGTTGAATAACGCAGTAGTCGCTTTCTGTGCTGATAAAGCATCTCCTAAAATCTCTTTTTCTGTATAAATTCCCTGCATATTTTTGCTCCATTTCCGCGCATAGTTTTGCGCTATTTCTAAACGTTCTTATGATAATTTTGAATAAAGTTCGTTAAAATGACCCTGATGTTTATTAGAAATCTCAGTCATTTTCGCTTTTAATGTCGCATCCTCTGCATGATCTGCAAGCATTTTGAACTTTTTTACCAAAAGCTCCTCGTCAGAAAGCAGGTCTTTAAGTGTAGATAATTCTTTTTCTGATAACTGTGACATTGTAAATACCTCCTATTCATTTTATACCTTAGGAGTATTTACAAAACAATACAGAAATATTCTTATATTCGCATTCCTGCGCACATTTGCCGAACAAGGGAACCACTCAACAATTCATTTCTTGTATATAAAGTAACCTCAAATATGGTCAACCTAACAACTAGTATTCACTAACGAAACATCCTTGTACTTTTAACCGTTCTGGGTATAGACGAAAAAAAATAATTTTGATACCCAAAAATTTCGTTGACACACTATTTTCGCTGACCATGTAATCAATCCACCCTTTTAATAATCATGCCCTCCTATTTCGCTCACATTCTTATACAAAAACCGACCTCACAATAGTTAGATTTTAAGTCTGACTTTTGGAGAGGTCGGTTTATTTCAGCACATGACTGTTCTAATAGTTATCGTTTCTTACATTACTACAAATACAATTTCTTTCGCTTCCACTACAAGCTCACCGGCTTCTGCCGTGACAGGTGACATATCCGGCAATTCATTATTCTCGCCAAGTACTAATTCTTTTCCGTTTAACTTCATAACCGTTCCGCGAAGTGTATCGCTGGAAAGTCTGTAGATTTCTGCTTCTTTCGGAAGTGTTAAAGTAGTTGCATCTGTCTCTGAATTATTAATAACAAGGTATGCAATACCTTCTTTTCCGTCTTTTCTGGAATGTGCAAATACATGTGCGCCTTCACGAATTTCTTCTTTTGTATCATAAACCGTTGTACCCATGATTCTGTTCCAAAGTAATACTGCAAAATAGTTCGGTCTAGGCTCAAATGTACCATGTTTTAAAAATCCGTAATCGGAAGACGCCAGTGTATTATGGAAAATCACACCGTCTGTAATCGTAGTAAAAGTACCCAGTTCGTTTAAGGTACGGAATACATCGACATAAGTAGAAGCCCATGTGTCTCCGCCACCACCTGCATCACCGGATTCTGTTACCCACATTTCTCCGCCCGGACAGAATCTGTCACGGTAAGCAGTGTTATATTTTGCACAATTTGGTGCAACTGCCAGATACTTTTCTGTCAATACACTATCAGATGCCCAGTGTGCAGAAGGCATCACTGCTTCTAAACGTTCTGAAACACCATTATAATAGTGATAGCTATATACATCTAATGGCTCTGTCGTACCTTCCATTAACTGCGGAGTCGTTGCCGTATTTCTGGAAAGTTCTGCTACACCGCCACTTCCCTTCATTTCATCTTCTTTTTCCTCATCTCCTAAAACACCTTCTGTAGAACATGGTCCTACAATCAGTGTTCCCGGATAATTTTCACGCACCCATTTATGGAAAATATCCTGATCTCTTGCGAAATCTGCCGCAGTATAATTTGGCGGAAAACCGGTAATATCTAACATATTCGGCTCATTTGTGAACTCAACCGCATCAATCGGCACACCATATTCTTTACTTAATGAAAAGATTAATTCTGCCTGTCTTGGATTCCATGGTTCATCTGCTTTATGCAAGCCTTCACAGTTTGCAACCGAAATCAATAATTTTGCACCAATTGCTTTTACAAAATCAAGTACACCAATCCACTGTTCTTTCGTCAGTCTGTTCTGATAGCCTTCCGGTGTCACACCTGTTCCATCAAAATCATAATAAGTCTTTGTCGCCCATGTACCGGACACACGTACCCATACCGGACCAAATTCTGCTGCTAATTTACGCAGTTTTTCGCTATATAAGTCAATCGGCGGATATACCTGCATCAAAGATGCCATTGCGGATGTAATATCCGTCGCGCCACCTACGGAAAACTTCTCTGTACCGGCAACCTGCTCCGGTGTATATGCTTTCCAAAATGTCCCTCCTGTCACCTCTGTAAACTCTACGTTGTAAGACATAAGTCTTTCATTTACTGTACGAATGACAGATAATTCAGGTAAAAGTGTTACTGTCTGTCCCATTGTTAAAACCCCTTTCATTATCATCTGCTTTTTTCTGTTCACACTCCAAAGTCATTTGCGAAAGTATTTTCTGCTGTCTGATGGAGCTGTGAACATTAACAATTATAGCACGCTTTTTTCTGTATGTAATTGTAGAAAAATTGTGTCTTTTTGTATTTTTTCTGTATTGTTCATTTTCTGTAATTATTCTGCCAACCCCTCTTGCCTTAGTCATGCCGCTCGTCTGCGTTCCCATAAACCTCACAGAAACGAGCCGCAAAGGACGGCTCACGTCCGCCTGCATACAGATGTGATGTATCACCAAAACATCCCATTCGAAAATACGCAACTCCTTCTCTGCGCTCTTCCGTATAAATAGAAGTCAAAGAAGATGGTGCCGCACACATTCCATGCCACAGAACCACCGGTGATACATTCAGCAAATGGCTCAATAATACACATTCCAGACCAAAATGGCAGACAAATACAAGCGTGTCACTGTTTGCCGCCTCTACACGGTACAGTTTTCCGTTACGCACATAGCCATGTGCGGCAAGCAAGGCATCAAACTGTTCTATCACCCGGTCATATTCTTTTTTCACTCCCGCTTCTTCATAAACAGGATGATTTCCCCAACTGCGATAATCAAAAAATTCCTCTTCCTTCGTCCAGTCCTGCGGTAGCCAGTCCCAGCTTACACTGCCTTTCTGCGGGGCATCCGGACGGACAATCCGCGGATTAAATTCTCTAAGCCACTCCAATGTAACCGCTGTACGTCCCGTCTTTTCCAAGGTTGGTTTTAATGTATCCTGTGCTCTTCCCAACGGCGACACATAAATTTCCGTCATATCTGTTTGCGCCAGTCGGTCTG
>CAYMTX010000042.1:0-16315 GCA_964393475.1 uncultured Roseburia sp.
TTTTGTATGAAAACTTTTCCATTATGCAGGAGCTTTTAAAGGATTATAGAGAAGAGCTGATAACGGAAGTGATTGAGCAGAAGGCTTATAATCGCAGGTCACAGACTGGAGATTTAGGTGTAAGGATTCAGGTGTCCATGGGAATTAGTAATCCCACCATGAACAAGGCGATTGAGCATATGACAATTGCTCAGGCCATTGATGAAGGGATGCTGGATGAGGATTTCTTTGAGGATACGGATAACCGTCAGGAATTGCTGATTGATGAGATTGAAACAGGGTTACATAAAAAATATTATGATATATTGTTCCAGGTTGTATTTGCGTTGGCAAATAAGTTACACAAAATATATTGTGAAGAAAAAGACAATGTGTTAAGATGGTAGCAATACAAAATAAATTTTGTAGAGATTTTAATGCTAGGAGGTATATTATAATGAAGGGTTTTGCAATGATGAAAATTGGTGAAACCGGCTGGGTTGAGAAGGAAAGACCGGTTTGTGGACCAAGTGATGCGATTTGTAAACCGCTGGCACTTGCACCATGTACATCAGATGTGCATACAGTGTGGGCAGGAGCTATCGGTGATCGTCACGAGATGATTTTGGGACATGAAGCAGTAGGCGAAGTTGTAGAAGTCGGTTCGGAAGTAAAAGATTTTAAACCGGGTGACAGAGTGCTTATTGCAGCGATTACACCGGACTGGAATTCTTTGGAAGCACAGGGAGGATATGCGATGCATTCCGGCGGTATGCTTTCAGGTTGGAAGTTTTCTAATTTTAAAGATGGAGTATTTGGGGAGTATTTCCATGTAAATGATGCAGATGGCAACCTTGCACATCTTCCGGAAGGAATGGATATTGCGGCAGCATGTATGTTGGCTGACATGGTTCCGACAGGATTTCATGGTGTAGAGTTAGCAGATATTCAGTTTGGTGATACGGTGGCAGTTATCGGAATTGGACCGGTAGGGCTTATGGCAGTAGCCGGAGCGGCGATTCGTGGAGCATCTACTATTTATGCAGTAGGTTCCAGAAAAAATTGTGCAGACCTCGCGTTAGAATTTGGTGCGACAGAAATCATCAATTACAAAGAAGGCGACATTGTTGAGCAGATTATGGCGAAGACCGGCGGAAAGGGCGTTGACAAAATCGTAATTGCAGGCGGAGATAATGATACGTTTGACCAAGCGATTCGAATGCTTAAACCGGGCGGAATTATCGGTAATGTAAATTATCTGGGCGAAGGTGATTATGTGAAGGTTCCAAGAGCAGAATGGGGATGCGGAATGGGACATAAACAGATTCGTGGTGGATTAATGCCGGGTGGCAGACTTCGCATGGAGAAGCTGGCGAGTCTTGTTATGACAGGACGTATTCATCCGGAGAAACTTGTTACACACAGATTTGTAGGTTTAGAGAATGTAGAACCGGCATTGATGCTTATGAAAGACAAGCCACGTGATTTAATCAAGCCACTGGTTATTATTGAAGAATAAAACAAGCCGAAAAAATTCAAAGCCAGTTTTTATGGGAATAAAAGAGAAACCTTTAATGCAAAGGTTTCTCTTTTTGTGCTAAGGAAAATTATGAAGTATAGAGTATGGAATACAGGGTTAACCGCTTTGTTTTGCAGATGTCATTTGGAACAGGGACTCGGACTTAGACCGGCATGATGACATCTTCGAAAAAGTGCTGAGCCTCTGTTGCTCCGAGTACCTTTTCCAGTGTTGCAGAAGAAGGATTTCCGTTTTTAACCATCTCTTGCTGGAATGTTTTTAGGCCGACTGTATTTTCAAGATTTTTTTCTTCTTGTACTGCAACGGTCAGATATCGGGAAAGGCAAGTCAAAACCATATTGTCTAATTCCTCTTGTCCGCCATCGCCCATTTGCTTTATTAATGAATAAGGAGTTCGGCGCTTTACATACCATGCAGGTGTTTCAGCATAATCAGGGATGTGTGCAAATTCATTAGTTTGGTTTTGAGAATCTGCCATTGGTGCACTGTGGGCGGTACAGTCATAATATTCGACATAAGCAAGACTCTTTTTGGACATTTGCATTGTGTCAATAAGCAGAAATGGAACATTGGCACCGTCAGAAGGTGTGAATACCAGAGTAGATAACTTCATCATACCAAACATGGCATTTGTATCCATGGTCATAATGGTGCCAAAACCGTCAGCGTGATAACGATGAACGGTAAAATTCATGATAGGGAAAAACTTTGGGTATTTCATTGTAGCATACTGCGCAGGAGTGTTTTCCTGTAATTTAAAGTTTTCGCTTGCCAAATGAATAGCTTTTTTAGTAAGAATGAAATTTTGGCTTGATTTTTTTTGTGTCATGACAACGTATCTCCTTTTCTTTGTGAGAATAGTTTTTCTATCTATGATTATAACATATCAAGCGGTTTCTATTGTTGAATAATTGCTAAAAATTAAAAAACAAAGTGCAAAAAAGAAATTTTTTGCAATTTTTTCTTTTCAAAAAGTGGGTTTGGGTAGAAAATGTGAAAATTGTGTGTTATAATGTGCAATGGCATAGTAATTTTTTTGGTTAGTTAGGATTTAAATGATGATTTTTGATTTGCAAAAGGCAAGTATATGGAAGAGAATGTCAGCGGCATTGCTGGATGTGATATTGCTTGGAATTTTAGTGGTGGGAGTGGCATTTGCGCTTTCGGTGCTTTTTAATTATGACAGTTATAGTGAGACGTTGAGCAATGCGTATGCAGAATACGAAAGTACGTATGGAATCGTATTTGAAATTACTGAGGAACAGTATAAGAATATGCCGACGGAACAAATGCAGAAGTATGATGAAGCATATAGTGCACTGATTGTGGATGAGGATGCTATGTATGCATATAATATGGTAGTTAATTTAACGTTGACGATTGCAAGTTTAAGTATTCTGTTTGCTTATATGATACTGGAATTTTTTGTGCCGAAGTTTTTCGGTAACGGACAGACGATTGGTAAGAAAATTTTCAGTATAGGCGTTATGCGAACGGATGGGATACAAGTTTCATCTCCGCTTATGTTTATTCGGACGGTATTGGGCAAGTTTACGATAGAGACTATGATACCGGTATTGATTATGGTTATGATTTCCTTTAACTCGATTGGAGTCATTGGAATTATAATATTGGCATTGATTCTGATTATGGAAATCGTTCTGATGATACGGACGAATACGAATGCCATGATACATGATGTCCTGGCAAAAACAGTTGTAATTGATATGGCAAGCCAGATGATATTTAATAATGAAGAAGAAATGCTTACGTATAAGAAAAAGGTGCACGAAGAATATGTATCGCGCCAGACTTATTAAGGAAAAATAGTAAATACTACTAACAGAAAGAAAGGAAATACGTATGAAAGTTGTATTAGAGGATTTAACCAAAATCTTCCCAAGCAGGAACAAAAAATCAGATGAAGAGGTAATTGCAGCAAATAATCTTTCATTTGAAATTCCGGACGGCAAATTAATCGGTTTACTTGGCCCTTCCGGATGTGGAAAGAGTACAACTCTTTACATGATGAGTGGTTTGCAGAAGCCTACAAGCGGAAAAATCTATTTTGGTGATGATGATGTAACAGAAGTCTCTACTGAAAACAGAGGAGTTGGTCTGGTATTCCAGAACTACGCCCTTTATCCGCATATGACAGTAAAGCAGAATATCCTGTTCCCATTGCAGAATTTGAAAGGGGAGGACAAGCTTAGCAAGGAAGTAATGCTTGAGCGAGCTTACGAAGCAGCGAAACTGGTTCAGATTGACGATTTAATGGAGCGTAAGCCGAGTGAGCTTTCAGGTGGTCAGCAGCAGCGTGTGGCAATTGCCAGAGCGTTGGTTAAAATGCCTCGTATTCTTCTTTTGGATGAGCCGTTGTCCAACTTAGATGCACGTCTGAGATTACAGACACGTGAAGAACTTCGCAGAATCCAGAAGGAAACAGGTATTACAACTGTTTTCGTAACACATGACCAGGAAGAAGCGATGAGTATTTCGGATATGATTGTTGTTATGAAACTTGGTGTTGTTCAGCAGATTGGTGAGCCACAGGAAGTATATGATAATCCTGTGAACCTTTTCGTTTCTAAATTCCTTGGTACTCCGCCAATCAATGTATTTAATGGTAAGATTGAGAACAATAAGGTTTATATCGGCAATGATGCAGTGATGGATGTAAATGGTATTGATAATCAGGATGTTATTGTGGCTATCCGTCCGGAAGGATTTATACTGGATGAAAATGGTCCATTTACATGTAAATTAGAAAACGTTGAAGTAATGGGACGTGATGTAAGCGTAGTTTCTACAAACGAGGCAAGCGTTAATCCGGTAGTACGTTCTATTATCAATGCGGATCATAAAGTAGATACTACAAAAGATACGGTAAGTTATTCTATTAAACCGAATAAGCTGTTTGTCTTCAAGAAGGACACAGAAGAGAGAATTTATTTTGAGGTGAAATAAGTATGGTTGATAATAAACAACAGTGGAAAGCATGGCTTTATCTGTCTCCTGCAATTGTATTGTTGCTTGTTTTTACCGTGTGGCCGATTATTAATACAGTAAGAATGGCATTCCTTGAAGGATACAGCGGCTTGCAGGCAGCCAGTGGTGTTACGTTTGAATTTGGTCTGGGTAACTTTGTAAAGGTTGTTCAGTATAAGAAGTTTGTGGAATGTTTGAAAAATACAGTGTTGCTTTGTGTGCTGACAGTGCCGATTTCTACATTGCTGGCATTGCTTATTGCGGTAGCACTTAATTCCATTAAGGGCATGCAGAAGATTTTACAGACGATTTTCTTCCTGCCATATGTAACAAACTCTATCGCAATCGGTATGGTTTTTGCAGCTATGTTTAATATCGTAGGAAGTTTCTATGGTACAGAGAACGAAATTATTGTTACTGCCGGTATTATTAATAATGTAATTCAATTCTTCGGCGGACAGCCGATTAACTGGATTAACTATGGTTCTTCTTATGCGGCAAATATGACTGTTATGGTAGTGTATATTGTGTGGAATGCGTTGCCGTTTAAGATTTTAGTTTTACTTGGTGGTTTACAGGCGATTAACACACAGTATTATGATGCTGCAAAGGTAGATGGTACTCCTAGAAGAAGAGTATTTACTCATATTACAGTTCCGCTACTTTCTCCGATGCTTGCATACGTTATTATTACAGGCTTTATCGGAGGCTTTAAGGAATATACCAGTATTGTTGGTATTTTCGGCGAAAATATGGGACCGGCGGATGATGCAAAACGTTTGAATACGATGGTTGGATTTATTTATGATTCACTGTCTACAAACAGTCAGGGACGTGCAAGTGCAGCAGCACTGATTTTGTTTGGTATCATTTTGGTTGTAACATTGATTAACACAAAAGTCGGTAAAAAGAGAATTCATTATTAAGAGGTGCCGCATGACGACGAAAAATGATAATATTACAATGAAAGAAAGAAACATGCAGCAAATATCTGCCCGCCAGAAAATTGTAAAAACAGCTGTAATGATTGGTGTTTATGCATTTTTGTTGCTGATGGCACTGATTGTATTGTTTCCGTTTTATTGGATGCTCATATCTTCCGTAAAGACATTGGATGAATATCGTATGAGCGTACCAACTTTTTGGCCAAAAACCCTTATGTTAAGTAACTATATTGAGGCGTTTACTTCAGCGGGACTTGGCAGATTATTTTTAAATACCATGTATGTTGGTGTTGTTTCAACTATTTTGTCCTTGATTATCACAGTATTATCCGCATTTGCTTTTGCGAGACTTGAATTTAAGGGCAGAGATGCGATGTTTGGATTATTACTTGGAACAATGATGATTCCGGGTGAACTTTTTACAATTACAAACTACAGTACAGTAACATCTTTAGGTTGGATGAATACTTATACAGTTTTGATTGTACCGTTTTTAGTTAGTGTATTCTATATTTATTTGCTTAGACAGAATTTCATGCAGATACCGAATGAACTTTATCTCGCAGCAAAAGTAGATGGTACAAGCGATTTGAAATATTTGTGGAAGGTTATGATTCCATTGGCGATGCCAACATTGATTTCTATCACTATCCTTAAAATGATGGGTGCATGGAACTCTTATATTTGGCCAAGATTAGTTGCAAATGACGAAGCACACCGTATGATTACCAACGGTCTTCGTAATGCGTTCACCGATACAACAGGTGATGTAAACTATCCGGTACAGATGGCAGCAGTTGCGATTGTATCAGCCCCTCTGTTCCTCGTCTTTGTATTTTTGAGAAAATACATTATGGCAGGTGTAAGCAGAAGTGGTATCAAAGGTTAATTGGCAAAGTGCCTTTAACATATATCCAATATTCTAGGAGGAAGACCAATGAAAAAGAGAATTTTATCTGTTCTGTTAGCAGCAGTACTTGCAATTAGTACATTTGCTATGGCAGGATGTGGTAACAGTGGTACAACAAACAAGGCAGAAGCTAACTTTGAAGTACCGGAAGGTGGTTATGACGGAAGTGAAGTAACCATTACTTTTTACAACACAATGGGTACAAATTTAAGTGCAGTACTCGACCTTTATATTGCGGAGTTTAATAAGTTATATCCGAATATCCATGTTGAATACACAGCAGTTGGCGGATATGATGATGTACGTGAGCAGATTAGTACTGAAATTACAGTAGGTAATCAGCCAAACGTTGCTTATTGTTATCCGGACCACGTTGCACTTTACAACTTAGCAAAAGCGGTAGCAACACTCGATAACTTAATTGACAGTACAGTTGAAGTAACAAGAGCAGATGGTACAACAGAAGTTCTTGGTTTAACAGAAGAACAGAAGAATGATTTTATTGCAGGTTATTACAATGAAGGTAGAGAATTTGGTGATGGTTTAATGTACACAATGCCATTATCAAAATCAACAGAAGTTCTTTACTACAACAAGACATTCTTTGATGAAAACAATTTGACAGTTCCAACAACATGGGACGAGATGGAAGCAGTTTGTGAGCAGATTAAGGCAATTGATCCGGAATCTATTCCGCTTGGTTATGATAGTGAGTCTAACTGGTTCATCAATATGTGTGAACAGTATGAATCTCCATACACAAGCGCAACAGGCGACCACTATTTATTTGACAACGATCAGAACAAAGCATTTGTAAAAGAGTTCAGAGAATGGTATCAGAAGGGTTACCTTACAACACAGACTCTTTACGGTGCATATACATCAGGATTATTCACAAACTTAACAGGTACAAAGAGCTATATGTCTATCGGTTCATCAGCAGGTGCTACTTATCAGCGTCCTGCAGCAAGTGCAGATGGAACATATCCATTTGAAGTAGGTATTGCAAGTATTCCACAGGTAAGCCAGGAAAACCAGAAAGTTATCTCTCAGGGACCAAGCTTATGTATTTTCCAGAAGGAAAATCCACAGGAAGTAATTGCTTCATGGTTATTTGTAAAATTCTTAACAACAAACGTTGAATTCCAGGCAGAGTTCTCGATGGCATCAGGCTATGTTCCGGTATTAAAATCTGTTGCAGATCAGCCGGTATATGCAGAATTCTTAAGCAAAGCAGATGGCGGAAGCTATGTATCAGCTCTCAGTGCAAAAGTTTGTATCGAGCAGGAAAGTGCTTACTATACATCTCCTGCATTCAACGGTTCTTCTACAGCTCGTGATCAGGTAGGTACATTGTTATCTAAATGCTTAGCAGCAGCTGACAATGGTGATGTTGATGCAATGATTAATGCAGCATTTGAAGAAGCAATTGAAGAGTGCGAATACAATAACTAATTTGTAAGAACATGAGAAAAAATTTAAAAAAATTATCATTAGTGATGATGTTCTGTATTGCAGTTACCTTATTCGGTGGCTGCAATACGAATAATCAAAGTAAGACAGACAGTACAGAGCCAAATAACACAGAAATACAGGAAGTCACAGAATATGTAGATTATGCTGCTTCGGTAGAATTAAATATGGCTTCCAATACGGTAAAGCAAGAAGTTACGGTAAAGACTTTTATTGATGGAGACACTACTCATTTTAATATACCGGAATCGGTGATAGAGTCCGGTGTGTTGAAGGCAAGATATTTGTCAATTAATACACCTGAATCAACCGGTAAGGTAGAAGAATATGGGAAAACGGCTTCTGAATACACAAAAGAAAAGCTTTCTGCAGCGACATCTATTATCATAGAGTCAGATGATGATAAGTGGAATAGCGACTCCACCGGTGAAAGATATCTGGTGTGGGTATGGTATAAAACTGCAGATACAGAGAACTATCGGAATTTGAATATTGAGATTTTACAGAATGGTCTTGCGATTGCCAATTCTTCCGCACAGGGACGGTATGGTAGTACTTGTATGGCAGCAATTGCGCAGGCAAAGGCACTGAAACTGAATATCTATTCCGGTGAAAAAGATCCGAACTTCTATTATGGCGAGGCTGTTGAGCTGACATTAAAAGAATTAAGAACAAATGCGGAAAACTATAACGGCGTACAGGTTGCGTTTAATGGTATTATTACCGCAAACAGTGACAATGGCGTATATGTGGAAGCATATGATGCAGAGACAGAACGTTATTATGGATTTTCTGTATATTACGGATTTAACTTATCCGGAGAAGGACTGGATATTCTTACAGTGGGGAATGAAGTTCGTATTGTAGGAACAGTTCAGTATTACGAAGTTGGCGGTACCTATCAGGTGGCAGGACTGACTTATCGTATGATGAAACCGGATGATCCAGGAAATATTCAAAAGCTAAGTGAAGGACACAATCCGGCTTATGTTTTGACAGAAGCGGAGGAATTCGCTAATAGAAAAGTAGAGCTGGATGTAAACGGTGAGACACAGACTTTTGATTATGCCGAACTGGCAGTTGGTACTTCCGTTGAAATGCGGGGACTTAAAGTGAAAGATGTCTATACAACGACCAAGGAAGGAAGTACTTCCAATGGGGCGATGACACTGAACTGCCTGGTTGGTGATACATCGGTTACGGTTCGTACCGATGTACTTACAGACTCAGATAAAAATATTGTTACTGCGGATTATTATGAAGATAAGACAATTGATGTCAAAGGAATTGTAGAATTCTATGACGGTGGTTATCAGATTAAAGTATTTTCGGCAGAAAACATAACTATAACAGAATAAGAAAAGGAGTCAGACATGAAAAAAATTATTTCACTCATGATTTCAATGATGTGTGTATTAAGCCTTGTTGCATGTTCCGGTACTGATAAAAATGCAGATGCTGAAACAACAAGTGATATTGTTGCAGCTAAGGAATACTTATACGCAATGTACAAAGATCAGAATACAGTTACACCTACTGATTATTCAGTAGTAGGTATTGTAAATATTGGTGGTGTTACATTTGATGTAACTTGGACAGCAGACAGTGATACAGTTAAATTCGTTCAGGATGGCAAGATGGTTACTGTTGATGTAGATGAAATGAATCCGGAAGAAGTTGTATACAATTTAACAGCAACTCTTACAGATGCAGAAGGCAATACAGAGAGCGTAAGTTTTGGACGTAGCGTTCCGGCTGCAATCATTATTGATGCAGGTATGAGCTATGAAGAAATCGTAGAAGCTGCTTATAAATTGCAGGATGGCATCGCAATGGAAGAAGAATACAGATTGTTCGGTACAATCACAAGTATTGATACACCATACAGTGCTGATTACCAGAATATCACAGTTACAATTCAAGTTGGTGATTTGGCAGATAAACTGATTCAGTGTTTCCGCTTAAAAGGTGAAGGTGCAGATACACTTGCAGTTGGTGATGCAATCACAGTAGAAGGTATCTTAAAGAACTATAAAGGTACAATCGAATACGATGCAGGTTGTGTACTTGTAGGTAAAGGTGAAGTGAAAGACCAGACAGCTTTATTGGAAGCTGCATATGCTTTAGCAGATGGTATTTCTATGAACGACCCAATGACACTTACAGGTGTAATCGCTAAGGTTGATACAGAATATAGTGCAGACTACAAGAACATCACAGTTACAATCGTTTGTGATGGTGTAGAAGACAAGCCGATTATGTGTTATCGTTTATCAGGTGATGGTGCAGATGTAATCGCAGTAGGTGATACAATCACTGTTACAGGTACAATGAAGAACTATGGCGGTACAATCGAATTTGATAAGGGTTGTACATTAGATTCTTATACAAAAGCTGAATAATAAGAATAAATAGCTTTGCGAAGCAAAAACTATTTTATCAAAAAAGAGCGGTGACCCGCTCTTTTTTGATTCCTAAGAAAGATTTTGCTTTAATTATTAATTACAAAAATTTTTCTGTAATTCTTTGATTGTTTCTATAACAGTGCGGTCGGTTCGGCATAAGGTCAGCGGTGATATAGAGATATAACCGTGGTGCAGAACTGCGTCTGTATCAAATAGTACATCAGAAGCTGGTGATGGTTCAAAAACAGCTTTTCCGCGTGGTTCGTACATGTCATTACCAATCGGAACAAAATCATCTGCATAGTAGCGTCCGCCCTGCTCAGTGATACGGATGCCTTTTGGATTAAGCGGAATATTGACGTTATAGAGACTGTGCTTATCCCATAGCTGGTGTTCTGTAAAGAAGTTCCAGACGGTGTCTAACTGATTCAATGCCTCATCAAAGGTATCCGGTACTGTGGATAATGCGATGGCAGGTACTCCAAAACAAGCGGCTTCAAAAATTGCGCCAACCGTTCCGGAATAGAGCATATCAATTCCCACATTTAGTCCGCGGTTGATTCCGGAGATAACGAGATCATAGGTTTCGTGCATGCCATAGAAAGCATAGCGGACACAATCAGCAGGAGAAGAATCTACAGTGAAGATATCCACACCATCAGCAAGAGCAACCTTTTTTACTTCAAACGGTTTGTGAATCTCTATACTGTGGCTTTTGCCGCTCTGCTCGTATTTTGGCACGACTGTTGTTACTTCGCCGAATTGTTCTGCCCACTTTATGAGTGGAAGCAGCACCGGTGAAGTAACACTGTCATCGTTTGTAATTAAAATTTTCATAACCAGTCCTCATTTGTTTCTTTGTATTCTTTTAAAAGTTTGTCAGCATCGCTGATTAAGCTATGCATTTCATCGGTATTGTAAACGGTTGCACCGCTTGCAAAAGCATGTCCGCCCCCGCGATAATTTTCTGCAATGCCGTTGATTGGAACAAAGCGGGAACGCAGACGTACACGGATGGAATTTTTCTCATCTCCGGTTTCTACAAAGATAAGCCATGTGAGGCATCCTTTGATGCCGTCCAAATAAGAAATAGCGGCACTTGCATCCTCCAAAGACAGATGAAATTCCTCCTGCATTGCTTTATCTACGAAGAGGTAAGCTACACCGTTTTCGGTTCTTTCAATGTGATTATAAACATATGCTTTGAACTTCAAAATGTCAAATTCGTCTAAATACAAATTTGCAAAAATACGGTCTGTCGGAATTTTCTGATCCAGTAAAATCGCAGCATAGCGGAGTGTGTCACCGGTTACACCTTCATAACGGAAGCGGCCGGAATCCGTCACCATACCGGTATAGAGGTAAGTTGCTGCTTGAGCGTTGATTTTCAGCTCATTACGGAAGGTGTCATAGAATTTGACAACCATTTCGCAGGCAGAGGAACGAAAATCTTCGACCCATGAACAATCGCCATAAGGATTATTGTCGATATGGTGATCGATTTTGATGATTTCCTTGCAAAGTTTATAATTCTGATTTGAAATGCGGTCAGTAGTTCCGGTGTCAAGGACAATACCCAGTGCATCTGCATACAATTCTTCGGAAATAGGAGCGTCTTCCGGACCTAAAAATTCCAGGTATTTTGCAAAATCATTATTTGCCAGATAGATTTCTTTTTCCGGAAAGCTAAGTTTTAAGATTTCCTGAAAACCTTTGGTTGAGCCGACTGCATCACCGTCCGGTCTAAAATGACGGAAGAGGATAATGCGTGGATATTCTTTTATTTTTTGGAGGATTGTCTCCATAATATCTGAATTTAAAGTTTCTGAATTAATAGGGGTGTTCATTCCGGTTTATTCTCCTTTACCATTGCATCTAAATCTGCAAGCATTGCCATTGCTTCCTCTTTCGAATGTACACTTGCACCACTTGCTTTTTTGTGACCGCCACCGCCATATTTAACGGCAATCGGATTGATATTGTAATTATTAGAACGGAGCTCGCACAAAATGCCTTCTTCTGTCTCGGTAAAATTCACCCAGATGTCAGTTCCTTTTATATCTGCCATTGTATTTACCATACCGCGGGAGATAGAAAAAATGTCCTTGTTTAATGCATTCAGTTCGTCTAATGTGGTGTAGATGTAGGCTACACGGTTCTCGGTGAACTGTGTTTTTAATATAAACTGTGAGCGAAGTTTTTTGCTCTCGAATTCTTCTGCATACAAGTTGTTATAAATCGCATTGATATCAATACCCTGTTCCATCAGATAGGAAGCAATCGCAAAAGTATGGCTTGTGGTTGAGTCGTAGCGGAAACGACCGGAATCTGTCACCATACCGGTGTACAGAGACTGGGCTGCGAGTGGCGTTACCTGTAAGCCACACTGCATTGCAAAATCAGTAATCAGTCCGCAACAGCTTTCATAAGAAGAATCAACGATGTCTAAGTGTGCGATGTCTTCACAGAAAAGGTGATGGTCAAAGCGGAGAGTGTCGGCTGCGTTCTTGTAACGGTCATCATAGATTAAATGAGAAGCACCACAGTCGAGAATAATCGAAAGTGCATCCTTAAATAATTCATCTGTTACTTCATCCATGCAGGAATCTTCCATAAAACTTAAATAGTTGGAAGTATCACCTACAACGTAGATTTCTTTTTCAGGGAAATTAGCCTTTAAAATGTGCTTTAATCCAATCTGGCTTCCCATGGCATCCCCATCCGGTCTGCCGTGCCGGTGGATAATAATACGGTTGTATTCTTTTATTTTATTTAACGCTTGTTGATACATAGTAATCCTCCAATGTTTCATATAATTTAATCAAAGTATCCGAGATATTTCACATGATACGGGCTGTCTGGAAACAGATAGTGGTGTAAATCAATTAGATAATCGTCCGTCATACTTGCGATGTAATCCACTACAATCTGGTTCGGTTCCGTGTCAATATATGGAATGGAACGTGTGTAGTGAATCTGATTTACATAATCAATATGATGCGTATAAATCGGAGAAGATTGATTGCCTTGTTTTAAGTCATCCAATAATTGTCCGTAAATTTCTTTCATCATAGGCTTAATCACAGTATTAAGCTGGATACGCGCCGTAGGATTCTCATAGATTTTAGAATAGTTTTCCTTTTTTGCGGTCTGCAATGCTTGAAAATGCTCAGTATCAAGTCGGATATATGGTTTGCCATAGCTGTTTTCAATAATATTTACCACGAGGTTATTAATGATTTCGGCATTAAATGAACCAATTACGGTATTGGAAAATGAGTTCTCATCTACTTGTTTTACTCGCGCAGCATCCTGTCTGTCTTTGCCGAGATATGCAATAATATCAGAAAGACGGACAACACAACCTTCCAATGTGGCAGGCATAAGTTTTGTGGAAAAAGCAGGGTCAGTATAGCATCGCTCTAACCGTGCATCAAATTCTTCAAAACCGGACAAATTGTACGGATGATATTCTTCCAATTCAATCTCACCATTATGACAAAGTATGCCATCCAAAGTCTGAAGGCTTAAGTTTAATGGGAAAATTCCGTCAAGCACACGGACAGAATGAATTGCATGAAGAAAATGCCGTCCTGTATTTTGGAAATATAATTCGTCCAGATAAGATTCACCGGAATGACCGAACGGCGTGTGCCCGATATCGTGTCCGAGTGAAATGGCTTCAATTAAATCAAGATTCAGATTCAGAGCCGTCCCGATTGTTCTTGCAATACGGGAAACTAATTGTACATGCAGACTCCGGTGGGAGATGTCATCATTTTTGACAAGTGAAAATACTTGTGTTTTATCTGCATAGCGATTGTAGTAGGGACAATGCAGAATTTTGTCAATGTCATGTACAAACGGCGGACGCCAAATGGTATCATTGTCTTTGGCGACTGTTTTACGACGATTAATCTTTTGATTATTAAAAGCAAACGGGCGCAGAGAAAGAGTAGACTGGTCGTGTTGAATCTGTTGCGAAATCTCTGCGGAAAGTTTTTCATATTTTAACATAATCCACCTCTTTCAATTTAAACAATAGAGCAGATTTATAGTTGCAAAGTACTATGTTGCCGAATTTCAGTATACTATAAAAATAAACAGTAGGCAAATATAAAAATAAGGGAAGTGAGAGAAGTAGTATAGGAATAATTGAATTTCCGGTGAAAATATTGTAGAATAAAAAAGCATATATATCTATGCAGAAAAAAGAAAAGAGGAACAAAGGAAAATGGGACTTATTATGTCATTAATCGTTGGCGGCATCAGTGGATGGCTTGCCGGTAAAATTATGAACACAAGCTTTAGTATGATTATGAATATCGTTTTAGGAATTGTTGGCGGAACAGTCGGCGGTATTCTGTTAGGTATTTTTGGACTTTCCGCACATGGCTTCGTTGGTGGTATTGTCAGCGGAGTAATCGGTGCGTGTGCAGTGATTGCTTTAGTAAAACAGATTAAAAAGTAAGTATAATTATAATATTTTAAGGAGGAAAATCGACTATGATTAACTGGAATAATTTAGATACTGTAAGTTCATTCAAGGAGCTCGAAGCAGTAGAAAAAGTAAATCTTGCAGAAGTAATGTCAGGAGAAAACGGGGCAGACCGTGTGAAAAATTACAGTGTGCCAATGGCAGAGGGTATGGTATTTAACTATGCATCACGTCCGGTAGATGATGCAGTGCTTGCAGCATTAGCGAAATTAGCAGAAGAGACACAGCTTACAGAGAAGTTTGAAGCTCTTTATAATGGCGAAGTAATTAATACAGGTGAAAAACGTCTCGTGCTTCATCACATGACACGCGGTCAGTTAGGTGACGCAGTTGTAGCGGATGGTGTTGACAAACGTTCTTTCTATACAGGCGAGCAGAAGAAAATTGCTGACTTTGCCAATAAAGTACATAACGGCGAGATTACAAACGCAGCAGGTGAGAAATTCACAACGGTTGTTCAGATTGGTATCGGCGGAAGTGACCTTGGTCCTCGTGCAATGTATCTGGCACTTGAAAATTGGGCAAAAGTAAACAATACGCTGAAAATGGAAGCAAAATTTATCAGTAACGTAGACCCGGATGATGCAGCAGGTGTGCTGGCAACACTTGATTTGCCGCATTCCCTTTTTATACTTGTCTCTAAATCAGGTACTACACTTGAGACACTGACCAATGAATCTTTTGTAAAGGATGCATTAAAGAAAGCAGGTTTAGAGCCGGCAAAACATATGGCAGCCGTAACAAGTGAGACTTCTCCACTGGCTAAGAGTGCAGATTATCTGGAAGCATTCTTTATGGATGACTATATCGGCGGACGTTTTTCTTCTACGTCAGCAGTTGGTGGGGCAGTATTATCACTGGCATTCGGACCGGACGTATTTGCACAGTTTTTGGATGGTGCAGCAGCAGCAGATGCAACTGCAAAAGAGACAGATGTATTGAAAAATCCGGCAATGCTGGATGCGTTAATCGGTGTTTATGAGCGTAACGTATTGGGTTATCAGAATACGGCAGTGCTCCCGTATTCGCAGGCATTAAGCCGTTTCCCGGCTCATTTACAGCAGCTTGATATGGAGTCAAACGGTAAATCTGTCAATCGTTTCGGCGAACCGGTAAATTATGTGACAGGTCCTGTTATTTTTGGTGAACCGGGTACAAACGGACAGCATTCTTTCTACCAGTTATTACATCAGGGAACGAATATTGTTCCACTGCAGTTCGTTGGTTTCCGTAGCAATCAGATGGGCAGCGATGTAGTGATTGAAGGCAGCACAAGCCAGCAGAAGCTTTGTGCAAACGTGGCAGCTCAGATTGTAGCATTTGCATGTGGTAAAGATGATGCAGATCGTAATAAATATTTCGAAGGCGGCCGTCCATCAAGCATTATCGTTGGCGAACAGCTTACACCGGCAGTACTTGGTGCACTGTTGTCTCATTTTGAAAATAAGGTGATGTTCCAGGGATTTGTATGGAATATTAACAGCTTCGATCAGGAAGGTGTACAGCTTGGCAAAGTATTAGCGAAGAAGGTACTTGCACATGATACAGACGGAGCATTGAAAGCATATAGTGATTTAC